>CAYZGY010000261.1:0-9551 GCA_964478085.1 uncultured Planctomycetia bacterium | reverse complement strand
CGACACGACCCGCGTCGCTTTCTCGCAGGAGTGAGCGCGCGATCGTCTCGTAGTCGATCTCGCGCTCGCGGCTGACGCTCGTGCTCTGAAAGCGAAAGGCGGATCCGCCCGTCTCGTCGTCGCCGGACGAGTCGGGGAGGACGGTGTCGGGGAGGACGGTGTCGGGAACGAGCACGCCTTCGGAGCCGTCCTCGGCACGTCCGACGAGGATCGCTTGTCCTTCGCGCACCTTGCGCCCTTCGACGACCGTGACCTCGTCGTCCTCGAAGACCAGCACGCCGTCCATGCGCTGTCGGGCCGCGGCTTTCCACTCGCTGTTCGCGAGCACGAACGTGGGGGCGTTCGTCGTCGCGTAGAACCCTCGAGGCAGGACGCCATCGCTCGGTGCCGGCTCGAAGCGAGCCGGTCGGGCGTTCTCGCGGATCTCTCGGAGCTCGGGGGCGTCGATATCGCGCATCAGGGGGCCTCTCTGACGATGTCGGCGGAGCTGGCGACCTCTCCGGAGGGAAAAGTCGCGGTAGTGACCTGATGAGGACTCCGGGTTAGGATATTTCGAATGCGAAGGATCATCAAAGCTCGGTTCGTTCCGGTCTTCGCCGCCGCCGCTCTCACGGTGGCCGTCGGTGGGGTGGCCATCCGCGCTGCCGATCCGCTCGAGCTGCCGGAGAAGGACTACACCAAGCTCCTGCGCAGCCCCCTGCGCAAAGAGACGAAGACGCACGGGCTCAAGATCGAGGTCGCGTACGTCGCCGACGGATTTCGCTACCAGATGGCCCTCGGGCTGAACGAGCTCCGCGCGGCGAAACGCTCGGGCAAGAAGCTCTCGGACAAGAAGCTCGAGCGCGCCATCAAGAATCTCTACCTCAAGGCGAAGCGTCTCAAGGATAAGGGCGTCGTCGTCGTCGATCTCGCTCGTTCCGGTCGGGACCGCCACTTCTTTCAGAAGCCGGCGACCGAGCATTTCTACCTCTCGAGCCCGGCGATGAAAAAGTCGACGACGACACTCGCGCAGTCACCGAAGACGCTACGTCCCGCGATTTGGCAGGTCTGGGAGTCGCATCCGAAGAAGGATCAGCGGACGCGACGCATCGGGCGCGCGTTTCAGACCTTCGTCAAACGCAAGCTGACGCCGTTCGAGACCTACCAGGCCGTGCTCGCGACGAAGCCGCCCGGGCGCGTCGATCAAGGTCTCCTGACGGTGCGCATCACGGGACTCGTTCGCGCACAGAGCCACGGGGCCTCGAGTCGTGGCATCAACGAGCGGAAGAAGCAGATCTCCTGTCGGCAGTTCGTCGACCTCGTCATTCCCGAGCTGCGTTGTCAATTCCAGCGCGAGAGGTGGAAGGCACCCGATGACATCGAAGCGTTCGACTATTGGGTGACCGCCGTCTCGAAGCTCTGAAGAGAGGAAGCACCTTGTCTTTGATCGATATCGACGTGCGACGCGCGTCCCGAGTCTCTCCGTTTGAGCTGATCTCGGCGATTTCTCTCGTCGTCCTTTCTTCGTCGGACTTTCTGCGCTCGGACGATTGGCCCCAGTGGGGTGGACCGCAGCGCGACATCGTTTGGCGCGAGGACGGAATCGTCGAAGAGCTCCCAGAGGAGCTGAACGTCGTCTGGCGACAGCCGATCGGTGCCGGCTACGCGGGACCGGCCGGCTCGAACGGCTTCGTGTACGTCACCGACCGCGTCCTCGAGAAGGGCGAGAAGAATCCCGACAATCCCTTCCGGCGTTCGCCGGTTCAGGGTGTCGAGCGCATCCTCTGTCTCGATGAGAAGACCGGGAAGATCGTCTGGCAGTACGAGTGGGAGTGCCAGTACCTCGTGTCCTACCCGAGCGGACCGCGCGCGACACCGACGGTCGCGGATGGTCGCGTCTACGCCCTGGGCGCGATGGGTCACCTCTTCTGCTTCGACGCGAAGAGTGGCAAGGTGCTGTGGAAGAAAAACGTCATCGAGGAATTCGACGCCGAGATCAACGTCTGGGGGACGAGCGCCGGTCCGCTCGTCGACGGCGAGAACCTCATCGTGCTCTGCGGTGGTCGGCCCGGCGCTTGCGTCGTCGCGCTCGATCGAAAGACGGGCAAGGAGCGCTGGCGTGCGCTCGACGAGGCCGATCCGGGCTACTGCCCGCCCGTGATCATCGATGCCGGTGGCAAGCGTCAGCTCATCGTCTGGACGCCGCGAGAGCTCGCCTCGCTCGATCCCTCGAGCGGCAAGAAGTATTGGGGACAACCGTTCAAGCTCAACTCGAATCTGTCGATCTCCGCGCCCATCTTCGACGCCGGGCGGCGATTGCTCTTCGTCACCGCGTTCTACAACGGGCCGATGATGATGGAGCTCGACGCGTCGGCACCGAAGGCGACGATGCTCTGGAAGGGGTCCTCGAACAGCGAGAAGAAGACGGATGGGCTGCACGCGATCATGTGTACGCCCGTTTACCGTGACGAGCACATCTACGGTGTCTGCAGCTACGGGCAGCTCCGCTGTCTCGAGATCAAGACCGGGAAGCGAGTCTGGGAGACGCGCAAGCCGACGGGAGACGGTCGCTGGTGGAACGCGTTCATCATTCCGCAGGGCGATCGGTATTTCATCGCCAACGAGCAGGGCGAGCTCATCACGGCGAAGCTCTCGCCGAAGGGCTACGAGGAGACGAGCCGCGCGAAGCTTATCGAGCCGACGAACAAGGTTCAGCGTCGCATGGTGGTCTGGTCGCACCCTGCCTTCGCGAATCGTCGCGTTTACGCTCGCAACGACAAGGAGATCGTCTGCGTCGATCTCGCCGCGAAGTGATCGTGGTCCCGCGAGGAGAGGAAAACGGCATGGGATCGAGAAGGCCTCTGGTGTCCGTCTGTCTGTACTTCTGCTTGTCCGTCTCGATCTCGTGTGCGTTCGGTACGTTCGCACGCGTCGAGGCCGGATCGATCTTTCCCGAAGGAGCTTCGCTCGAGAAGCTCTTCGAGCGAAGCGCCCCGATCTCGGGAGGCTTGACCGAAGGACCTGCCGTCGCGCCCGACGGATCGATCTTCTTCTCCGACATCCCCTTCGGCTCGGACAAGGGCATGATCCTGCGCTTCGATCCGCGCTCGAAGAAGGTCACGGTCTTCTCGAACGACAGCCGTAAGTCGAACGGACTGATGTTCGATCGAAACGGAGCGCTCCTCGCTTGCGAGGGGGCCGACGCCGGCGGACGCGCGCTCGTACGCTACGTGCTCGATCCGAAGACGCTCCGCAAGGTCGAGCGCAAGGTTCTCGCAGACCTCTACCAGGGAAAGAAGCTCAACGCGCCGAACGACCTCGTCGTCGACGCGCAGGGGCGGATTTACTTCTCGGACCCGCGCTACGTCGGAGCCGAGTCGCGCGAGCTCGAGCATCGCGCCGTCTATCGCCTCGATCGAAGCGGAAGGCTCGTCGAGGTGACGCGCGCTGTCACGAAGCCGAACGGCATCGCGATCAGTCCCGACGGCAAGACGCTCTACGTCGCCGAGACCGACAACGGCACCGATCGCATCGACCCGGCGAAGCCACCCCCTGAGATCGGTCTGATGCGACTCGTGTCCTTTCCGCTGGGCGCCGACGGGCTCGTCAGCGGGCCCATGAAGGTCCTGCGCGACTTCGGCGAGCAGGCGGGCGTCGACGGCATGACGCTCGACCGTCGCGGGAATCTGTACCTCGCGCTGCGGAACGCGAATCGACCGGGCGTCCTCGTCGTCGATCCCGCGGGGAAGGAGCTCGATTTCCTCGCGACGGGCAAGCCTGCCACCGCAGCGGCGAAGGTGACCGGCCTGCCTTCGAATTGCGTCTTCGGTCGCGGCTACGAGAGCGACGTGCTCTACGTCACGGTCGATACCGCTCTCTATCGGGTCCGGGTGAACGCTCGTGGGTTCCACCGGCCGACGGCGCAGCAGGCGGAGTACTTGAAGATCTTCCACCGTGAGTTCCTCGCGGTCACCCCGGGTGAGGGGAAGTTCGCTGAGGCCGCGGTCATCGGACGAGACGGCGGCCCGAAAAACGAGGCGCCGGCGAGAACCGTGACCTTCTCGAAGCCCTTCTCGATCGCCAAGTACGAGGTGCCACAGAATCTCTGGGAAGCGGTCATGGGCTTCAATCCTAGTCGCTGGAAAGGGCCACGCAATTCGGTCGAAGTGCTCGACTTCGACGATGCGGTCCGGTTCTGCGACGAGGCGACCTGGCTGATGCGGCGTCTCGGCTTGATCGACGCGACGCAGAAGATCCGACTGCCGTCCGAGGCCGAGTGGGAGTATTGCGCACGCGCCGGGACGACGACGCTCTACAGCTACGGCGACGCGGTCGCTTCTCTCGGGGAGTACGCGTGGTTCCACGGCAACGCCGCGGGGAATGACCCGCCCGTCGGCGTCAAGAAGCCCAACGCTTGGAACCTCTACGACGTTCACGGCTACCTGTGGGAATTCTGCGCGGACACCTGGCACGACACGTACGAAGGTGCGCCGAAGGGCCCGGAAGCGTGGACGAGTCGTGGGACGGAGGGGGCGACGTTCGACAAGTTCGTCGTGCTGCGGGGGGGCAGCTGGAAGGATGGCGCCGAGAAGCTCACGTCGACGTTTGGGCGAAAAGCTGCAAGGGGTGTCAAGGACGACGCTGTGGGATTGCGCTGCGTGCTCGATTGACGTCGTTCAGGCAGAGCTCCGGGTGTTCGGGATTCGATAGCGCTCGATGTGCGCCCCTGGAGACGAACCGCGTGTCCTTCCTCAAGAGCCTTGCACAACGGTCCGAAAAAACTAAAGTAAGCGCAGCGTCTGAACGACGATCGCCAGGACAAGCACGTATCAATCCTCTCTCGACATGAATTGGATCACCCGAGCCTTCCAGTCCTCCATCGGCAAGAAGCAGCTGATGGCGGTCACGGGGTTGGCGCTCTGCGGATTCCTCGTTACGCACCTAGCCGGCAACTTCTTTCTCTTCGGCGGGCAGGCGGCGTTCGACGGATACGCCGACACGCTCGCCAGTCAGCCCTTCTTGATCTGGCCGGCGAGGGCCGGGCTCCTCGCGATTTTCGCGACGCACATCGCGCTCGCGGTGAAGCTCACGATCGAAAACCAAAACGCGCGCCCATCGCGCTACGCGATCACCGCCGACCGCGGTAAGAAAAACCTCGCGAGCTCGACGATGATCATCTCCGGCGTGTTCATCCTCGCCTTCGTGATCATCCACTTGCTCCACTTCACGCTGTCCGACCGACTGGTCGTCACGATCGACGGTGAGGAGCAGGCTTCGCTCTACTGGCTCGTGATCAAGACGTTCCACAACCCGGTCAACCTGATTTGGTACATCGTCGGCGTCGCGATCCTCGGAGCGCACGTCGGTCATGGCGTCCAGAGCGCGTTTCGCTCGCTCGGGCTATGGAACGGGCGATACGCGCAGGCGATCACGTGGGGGAGCCGGGGATTCGGCGCGGCAATCGCCGTCGGATTCGCTTCGCTGCCGATCTACGCCTAGTGTTTCGTCTCGCTACCTGAGGGCATCACCCGCTAGTCCCCTGAGGCGACGAGATCCGTCGACCCGCGCACCAGACTTCGAAACGATGACACTCGACTCTCGAATCCCCGAAGGCCCGATCGAAAAGAAGTGGGACAACGCCAAGTTTCAAATGAAGCTGGTCAATCCCGCGAACAAGCGCAAGTACGACGTCATCGTCGTCGGCACGGGCCTCGCGGGCGCTTCCGCCCCAGCGGAGCTCGGCGAGCTAGGCTACAACGTCAAGGCGTTCTGTATGCAGGACAGCCCCCGGCGCGCTCACTCGATCGCCGCGCAGGGAGGCATCAACGCCGCGAAGAATTACCAGAACGACGGTGACAGCGTCTACCGGCTGTTCTACGACACGGTCAAGGGCGGCGACTACCGCGCCCGTGAGGCGAACGTCTATCGTCTCGCGCAAGTCAGTACCGAGATCATCGACCAGTGCGTCGCGCAGGGCGTCCCGTTCGCGCGCGAGTACGGCGGCCTTCTCGCGAACCGCTCCTTCGGTGGTGCGCAGGTCTCGCGAACCTTCTACGCGCGTGGCCAGACGGGGCAGCAGCTGCTCCTCGGTGCCTACAGCGCGTTGATGCGACAGGTCGACACGGGCAAAGTGAAGATCTTCCCTCGTCACGAGATGCTCGACCTCGTCGTCGTCGACGGCCAGGCCCGAGGGATCGTCACGCGGAACCTCGTCAACGGCGCTGTCGAGTCGCACGCGGCGCACGCCGTGCTCCTCGCGACGGGTGGATACGGCAACGTCTTCTACCTCTCGACCAACGCGAAAACCTGCAACGTCACGGCCGCTTGGCGCGCGCACAAGCGCGGAGCGTTCTTCGCGAACCCGTGCTTCACACAGATTCACCCGACGTGTATCCCGGTCCACGGCGAGTACCAGTCGAAGCTCACGCTGATGAGCGAGAGTCTCCGTAACGACGGTCGTGTCTGGGTGCCGAAGAGGAAGGACGAGAATCGCCGCCCGTCGGACATCCCCGAGGCCGATCGCGACTACTACCTCGAGCGTCGGTACCCGGCCTTCGGAAACCTCGTGCCTCGCGACGTCGCCTCGCGCGCCGCGAAGCAGGTCTGCGACGAGGGGCGCGGCGTCGGTGAGACGAAGCTCGCCGTCTACCTCGACTTCGCCGACGTGATCCAGCGAGACGGTCGCAAAGTCATCGAGGAGAAGTACGGCAACCTCTTCCAGATGTACGAGAAGATCACGGGAGAGGATCCGTACACGACGCCGATGCACATCTACCCGGCCGTCCACTACACGATGGGTGGTCTCTGGGTCGACTACGAGCTGATGAGCACGATCCCGGGGCTCTTCGTCCTCGGCGAGGCGAACTTCTCCGATCACGGCGCGAACCGTCTCGGCGCGAGCGCGCTGATGCAGGGGCTCGCGGACGGCTACTTCGTCGCGCCGGCGACGGTCAGCAATTACTTCGGCTCGCATCAGCTCGACGCGGTCGACACGAGCCACGCGGCCTTCGCCGAGGCCGAGAAAGAGGTCGACGATCGCGTCGCGAAGCTGCTCGGCGTGAACGGCAGCCGCACCGTCGACGACTTCCACCGCGAGCTCGGCCTCCTGATGTGGGACTACTGCGGCATGTCCCGCAACGACGCGGGGCTCCGCAAGGCCAAGGAGCGCATCCAGGAGATTCGCGAGGCGTTCTGGAAGGACGTCAAGGTTCTCGGCGAAGAGGACGACCTCAACCAATCGCTCGAGAAGGCCGGTCGTGGCGCCGAGTTCATGGTGTTCGCCGAGCTCTTGGTCGACGACGCGCTCCACCGCGAGGAGTCCTGTGGCGGACACTTCCGGGAGGAGAGTCAGACCGAGGAAAACGAGGCCAAGCGCGACGACGAGCGCTTTTCGTACGCAGCGGCTTGGGAGTTTCACGGAGTCGGCGAGCCGTCGACCCTCCACAAGGAAGAGCTCGAGTTCGAGCACGCCAAGCCGTCCCAGAGGAGCTACAAATGAGCGGCGGGATGAACCTCACGCTGAAGATCTGGCGCCAGTACGGTCCCGAAGACGACGGGAATATGGTCGAGTACAAGCTCGCGAACGTCTCTCCCGAGGCGTCGTTTCTCGAGATGCTCGACATCCTCAACGACGAGCTCACGCTCGAGGGCGAAGAGCCGGTCGCGTTCGACCACGACTGCCGCGAAGGTATCTGCGGAATGTGCAGCCTCGTGATCAACGGGCAGGCGCACGGCTCGGAGAAGGGGACGACGGTCTGTCAGCTTCACATGCGTCACTTCAGCGATGGGGACACGATTCACATCGAGCCGTGGCGCGCGAAGGCCTTCCCCGTTCTCAAGGACCTCGTTGTCGATCGCTCGGCCTTCGATACGATCATCTCCGCCGGCGGATACGTCTCCGTTCGCACGGGAGCGACGCAAGATGCCAACGCGCTCCCGATCCCGAAGGTCGACGCCGACCTCGCGATGGACGCCGCGGCGTGCATCGGCTGCGGCGCCTGTGTCGCCGCGTGCAAGAACGCGTCGGCGATGCTCTTCGTCAGCGCCAAGGTGAGCCAGCTCGCGCTCCTTCCCCAGGGGCGGCCCGAGCGAGCCCAGCGGGCGCAGCGCATGGTCGAGGCGATGGACGACGCCGGCTTCGGAAGCTGCACCAACGAGAGCGAGTGCGAGGCCGCGTGCCCCAAGGAGATCTCCGTCGACAATATCGCTCGATTGAATCGTGAGTACACTCGCGCTGTCTGGCTCTCGAAGTAGCCGGAGATCCTCGGTACATAACGACTTCCGTAGACGCGGCTTTTTTCCGACTTTCCTGTCATAAACCCGCGTCTCGCCACACTGCCCCCTCAGAAGGTTGAAGTTCCACGACCCTGAGGAGGGTCTCATGGTCGCGTGTCTGCGCACGGGCGTCTACATCTACGACGTCCAGAACCCGATGCTCCCGAACAAGATCGGCGTCATCACGTGGGGACAGGGCGCGTGGTACCACCTCGGCGCGAACGTGCTGAGCCTCGAGGTCGACGTCTTGCCGAACGGCGACTCGATCCTCCACATCTGCTCGCGCACCTCGAGCGTCATCGAGATCTTCGACGTGACGAACGCGGCGAACCCGATCTACCTCTTGTCGATTCCCGAGATGTGTGACTGGTCGCAGTATCCGAATCTTCCCCCACACTGCTTCACGATTCCGTCGGGACAGGCGCGCGGCCTCCATATCGTCAACGGGATTCTCTACAGCGGCTGGTACAACGGCGGCTTCAAGATTCACGACGTGAGCATCGCGTCGTCACCGGTCGAGCTCGCTGCGCGCAACTTCACGAACGCGTACGTGCACGGCATCCAGAAGGACCCGAACTCGAACGTGCTCTACACGATCGACACGCACAGCTCGGGAGCCTTCCGCAGCTGGGACCTCTCGAATCTCGGGAACATTCAGCCGCTCGACAGCTACCAGGGATCGGCTCGGACGATGGGGGCATCACGTCCACGTCGTCGACGATCTCGCCTACCTTCGACGGTCTTCTCGTCATCGGTATCGGCGATGAGGTGAACGTCACGAAGGCGGGCTATCGCCAGAGCAAGAAGAGACTGATCGTCTACGCGACGTCCGACGCTCCCCCGGGAACCGTCACTCTGAGCGTCACGGGCTTCGGTCCGATGACGTGCAACTCGCGAAAGAATCGATATCAGCTCAAGGTCACGACCCAATCTCCTCCCGCAGTGGTGGAAGTCACTTCCTCCGCCAGCGGATCCGATACCCGTGCCGTGCGGTGCCGTTGATCCCACGGAGCTCCTCGGCGCGCTCGCCGCGCAGCCTTCCTGATCTCCCCAGGCAGGAAGGCTGCGTCTTTCGTTTGTGGGGCTCGCAGGGTCTCGACCAGCTTTAGATTCCCGCGTCCGTCGGTTACAGTGTGCCCTTCGCAACAACCACGAGGAACACACGATGAACCGCGGAACGATTCGCCAACACGCCATGCTCATCGCCTGGGTCGCCCTCTTCTCGCTTTGGGGCGTCAGCCTCTACTTCGATTGCGTCGACGCTCAGAGCGTCGAGTGGCACAAGAGTCGCCCCAAGC
>CAYZGY010000260.1:0-9555 GCA_964478085.1 uncultured Planctomycetia bacterium | reverse complement strand
ACCATCCTCTTCTGGGCGTGGGCCGTTAAAGCAAATCATCGGGTATTCCATGCCGCCGACGGGACCGTTGACCGAGATGGCGACGGGGTAGGGGTACGTGAAGGTGTACCGCGAGTAGAGATCGAGAGTGTGGATGATCGAGTGCGTCGAGTAGCGGCTCCAGAGCGGCTCGCCTTCGTTCGGGTAGTAGGACATCGCCATGACGAACTGGTCGTCGACGGTGTGTCCCTGCGCATCCCAGATGAACTTTCGTGAGCTCGCGAAGGCGAAGTCGCGGACATTGCGGGCGTGGTAGATCCACGTCGTCTTGCCCGTCGGCTTGCCTTTCTCGTTCTTCTTCGCTTCTTCGGGCGTGATGACGAAGACCGGCTTTCGCGCCGTCTTCGCTTCCTCGTACCGCTTCCGCTGCGCTTCGGTGAGCACCTCTTCGGGGTTCTGAAGCTCGCCGGACGACGCGACGACGTGATCGTCGGGCACGGTGATTCGCACGAGGTAGTCGCCGAACTCGAGCGCAAACTCGCCGCGACCGAGGTACTGCTTGTTCTGCCACCCGGTCGTGTCCGTGTACGCGGCCATACGCGGGAACCACTGGGCCATCTCGTAGAGGAAGTTGCCGTCGTCGAACTTCTCGTATCCCGTGCGACCGCGGACGAGGCGGCAGTCGTTGATGTTGAAATTCCAGTCGATCGAGAAGACTGTCGATTGCCCGGGCTCGAGACCGCGTGGCAGATCGATGCGTAGCATCGTCTTGACGATCATGTGGTCGAGCGGCTGACCCTTCTCATCGAGGACCGCCGTCACCTTGACGCCGCCGTCGTAGGTCTCGCGGGCGAGCAAGGCGCGTGCGCGATGGAACGAGAGCGAGTCCATGTTTGGTGCTCTCGAGGTGAGCACGGCGTCCGCATCGGGCGCGAAGATATTCTGATCGAGCTGGACCCAGAGGTAGCTCAGAGTATCGGGGGACTTGTTGTAGTAGGTGATCGTCTCCGAGCCGATCAAGCGCTGGTTGACGTCATCGATCTCGACGGCGATCACGTAGTCGGCGCGCTGTTGCCAATACGCGTGCCCCGGGGCGCCCGAGGCCGTTCGGTACTGGTTGGGCGTCGGCAGTTGGTCCTCGAGTTGCGCGAACTTGTCCTCGGTCGCCTTCGATTGTGCGCGAACCGGGCCGGCGACGATGATGACAAGCGCAAATGACGAAATCAGCGTGATAGAGTGCGCGCGTGCGCGCGAGGCAGTGCGGGATTCGATCACGGGCAGTCTCTCTCTGTTCCTCGTCCGAGGAGGAGAGTATAACCGACCGAGCTAACGTTCGCCTTCTTCCGCGGGCTCCTCTCTCGGTTTTGGCGGTTCGGAGGCTGGAAGGGTCGAGAGGAACTTCAGGTCGCTCGACGAGCGCCCGGCCGCGCCGCTCGTCTCGACGGCGGAAGTTTGGGCCGTGCGAACCGTGTCGAGGAAGAAGGTCTCGAGGTCGACCCGGCCGTCCGTGCCCTCGAGGACATCGGGTAGATTCCCCGTCGTCTGCTCCTTGCCGCCGTAGAGCACCGAGACTCGATCGCAGACCTGCTCGACGTCGGCGAGCTGGTGACTCGAGAGGAGAACGGTCTTGCCCTTCGCCTTGAGAGCCAGGATCAGCTCTTTGACCTCGGCCGTGCCGATCGGATCCATGCCGCTCGTCGGCTCGTCGAAGATCACGAGCTCGGGGTCGTTGATGAGCGATTGCGCGATGGCGACGCGTCGCTGCATGCCCTTCGAGAACTCGGAGACCCGTCGGTGGCGTTCCCCGCTGAGCCCGACGTAGTCGAGCAGCTCATCGATGCGGCGCTCTCGTTCCTCTCGCGAAAGCCCGAAGAGTCGAGCGAAGAAGTCGAGCGTCTCTTCGGCACTGAGGAAGCGGTAGAGGTGGCTCTCCTCGGGCAGGTAGCCGATGCGCCGTTTGACGTCGATCGACTCGGGGCGCTCTCCGAAGAGCTGAACGCTGCCCGATGTCGGTCGATTGAGCCCGAGGAGCAGCTTGATCGTCGTCGACTTGCCGCTGCCGTTCGGTCCGAGGAGTCCGAACACCTCGCCGCGCTCGACGTGAAACGAGAAGCCTTCGAGCGCACGCGCGCGCACCCGCCAAGGAAAGAGCGGGTGGCGGTAGGTCTTCGTCAGCTCCTGAGTCTCGATCGGGAACGGGTCGTTCACGCGGACGGTTCTCTTGCGGGCTTCTTCGAGTGGGCCGGGCCGGCCCTGAGATTATGCGATTCTCGCGCTGCGTTCGCAAACCCGGGGTCACTACCCGTGCGTCAGATGCTCGACGAGCTCTTCGGTGACCTTGTCGACCGCGATGGCGTAGGCGCGTCGCAGATAGTCTTGCTGAGTCGTGGGGGACTGGACCTCGGGCACGCGCGCGTCTCCCTCGGTGACCTCCGCCTCGTAGCGCCAGAGAACTTCACCGTCGGGACTCTCGAGCGTGCCGACGACCGTCAGCCAGGGCTTCCACGCGCCGCGCAGGCCGAATCCGTCGGAGATGCCGTGCTCGACCTCGAGCTTGAAGTGTGCCTCGCCCGGCTCCGCGTAGATCGAGTCGAAGACACGTGAACCGGCCAGGTGACGTATGAACTTGTTGCGCACCATGCGCGAGAGATCGATCTCGGAGTCTTCGAGAAAAGCGGCAAACGCGTTGCGAGCGTTCTTCTGATTGTCCGAGTAGTCGAAGAGCTCGAAGAAGACGCCGACGGGAATGGTGATCCACGTGCCGAACCACTTCGCCCCGCGCGAGTCGCTCTGGATCTCGGGGAGGTTGCCCGAGATCGACCCACTCACGGAGACGTTGCGATCGATCTCGACGTTGCGGACCGAGCGTCGAGATTCGTCCGAAAACTCGACCGTGCTGCAGCTCGGCAGGACGAAGATCGCGAGGAGGATCGAGGCGCAGGAGAGCAGGAGGCGTCGTCGTTTCGACATGGGCGTATCCCTGATCCGGTGGTGATTCGTGTTCCCACGACCATCATCGGGTCGAGGCTACGCGGAACTTCAGACGGCCACGATATCGGACGTTCTGCTCGAGAGACCCAGTTCCCCAGGACGCTATCGCCGACGAAGCTGCTCGCCGACGCGCGCCGAGGGCTCATCGACATTGTTCTCGAAGGTGTTGACCACTTTGAGGGCGAGCGGCGACGAATAGAACGTGCGACCGCTCTCGTAGTAGGGATAGACGAAAGACGGCTGCGCGCGGAAGTTCCCGGCGATCTCGGCACGCACCTTGAGCTCGAACGAATGCGCCGTCTTCGGACCCTTCGTGTAGTAGACGTCGAGATAACCGTCCTTGACCTCGCAATGCCCGCGGCCGATGAGCTTCTTTTGAACCTCGCGAAGTGACGCACCGTCGATGACGCAGCCGCCCGGGAGGCCGATGCGCGCGACGACTTGGGATTCTGTCGGCGTTTGCCTTTTCCTCGGAGTGATCGAGGCACGGATCGTCGCGTCGTTCCGCATGTTGACCACCGGCGTGATGTGCGTCGTCAGCTTGTACGGAGCCGTCGGGCTCGTCTCGGGACGAGCCGAGAGGTACGAGAAGCCGACGCGGTAGTCGAGCGGCTGCTTGCCGAGGACCTCGACGGAGACGTCGACCGTCTGTCCGGGCTTGGCCTTCACCTTCTTCGAGTACTCGACACTTCGCGTGCTGCCGGGAAGGGTGGTGATGGCCTTTGTGCTGGCGAGACTCGACGCGAACTTGACTCGGACGCGCGAATTGCCCGTCGGTTCGGTCAGTCGCGTGAACGCCAGGAGCGGGAACGATCCGGCCATATGCTTGCCTTGGCGGTAGTAGTCGTCCGTGAGACCCTCGATCATCTCGACCGCCTTTTGATTCTGGCCCGCGGCGTCGTAGGCGAGAGCCGTGAGCGCGAGTACGGACACCGCGACGGAGCCTTCCCCGCTCAGGTGCATGTCACGGCCCCAACTGATCTTCTTTTCGCCTCGCAGAGCCAAGATCTGCTCGAGCTTCGCCAGTCGCTTGCGGAGGTGCTCGTGGCGTTCGGCCGCCTCGTCTTTCGTCTCTCGCTTCAAGGCCCGTTCGGGCCAGTTCGCCAGAGCGTAAGCCTGCAGCGCCAGGAGGTAGGGAGTCTTGACGTTGGCGAAACAGGCCTTTCTCGCACCTTTCCAGGAACGACCGATGTCGTTGAGCGACGAGGTCAAGTGGACGGCCTTCTCGATGTCGAGATCGCCTTGCTGTTCGAGCCAGTAGAGGCCCCGCTCGAGCTCGGGGCGACCGAGCCCATCGAAGAGCTTCGCGTAGAGCGCCAAGTGACGGAGGCCGACGAGAGTGCAGTAGGTGGTCGGCTTTTCCTTCGGGAAGAGTCGAAGGCCGCCCGTATCTGGGTCACAGTACGAGACGATGCGGTCGTATCCCTTGCGAGCGTAGCTGTACGCTTCTTCGATGAGCGCGGGGTCTCGATCGTGCTCGAGGAGAGCCTCGAGTGTCAGAAGGTTCGAAATGTTGCGTCCCGTGAACTGCTCGAAGCAGCCTTGGGGCTCGACGAGTCGACTGCGGTACCAATCGCGCAGCTGGGCGACATAGCCCGGGGTGATGTTCCCGAAGACCCGCACGCTGCCTTCGAGCGCGTCGGCGGGAACCTTCGTCGAGAACACCTCCGTGGCTGCTGTCCGTCCGGCCTTGCCGATCGATTGCTTGATCGTCCGAGGGAGAGCAACGATGCGTCGCGCGTGTTTCTCTCGATACGTGCCTCGGTCCGACAGGACGAGGAGCTTCGCGTCCTGCGTGGGCTTGACGACCTCGAAGCGCAGCCGGCGCAGGCGAGGGTCTACGCGAGGGTCGAAGCGGAACTTCGTCGGCGTCAGCGCACGCAAGCAGCTCGGGACCTCGACGCGGATGTCGAGCGGCTTCTTGTTCGTGTCGGTGACGACGTTCGAGATCATCAGATCGAATGTGTCGCCGACGTGGAGGTGCTTCGGGGTCGAGACGTCGGTCTTGAATCCCCAGCTCGTCTTGATCGTACCGGTTTTCGACGCGACCTGATCACCCGCGCGCCCCTCGACTACCCAGGAGACGTCGCCGACGAGATCGCTCAGTCGAATCTTGAGGATCGCTTCCCCGAACTTGCTCGTTCGAACTCGGTGGCCCCAGAAGAGCGTTCGTCGTGCGTCGATTTTCGAGGAGGCGACCGTCTGCTTTTGCGGAAGGACGTCTTGCTTCGGTGTCGCCTTGAGCGCGGCGAGCAGCTTCTTCGGCGAGGCGTTCAGATCGACCGTGTGCTCGATTTCGCGGGGGCGTGTCGAGCGGGTGAAGTGTGCGCGTTCGAGGAGGCGTTCGAATCCCGTCGCACGGACGACGGTCTTCCCCTTTCCGTCCGCTTCGGGCTTCGGTGCCGGAACCTCGTCACTGAGATCGATCCTTCGCGCGTACGCGAGCGACTCTTGACGGGTACCGGCTCGCGGAGCGACAACGTCAAGCGCTCCGCGGCCGGCTTGGGTAGGCGGTAGACCGTCGGCTTCGAGCTCGACACCTTCGCGAGGGTACGAGTACGAGTTGTAGACGAGGAGGAAGGCATCCCGCCCGTCGTAGCCGTACTCGGTCTCGCTCAAGAAACTTGCCGGCGCGAAAACGCCGCGCGGAAGGACCGGCTCGAGCGTCTTTCGAAGGCCGAGCGAGGCAAGCTGCGCGGCCCCCTCGCGATGCATCGAGATGGCGAGGTCGGCGGCGACACGCTCGTCGCCTCGTTTCGTCACGACGATGAACTGCTGGTCACGACCGACGGTCGGAAGTCCCGAGCCGTAGGGATGGAACTCGACCTGGAGAGGCTCGGGCGTGCCGAAGAAGACCGGCCGCTTGATCAATGCGCGATCCTCGCGACGAACGACGATGTATCCGACGCCCTCCTTGCCGACCTTGGGAATCGAGGTCTGTCCCTGAGGGAGTGAGGTTCGGTCGGGTCGCGTAAGCGTCACCGTTCGGCTCACTGACGAGGACGTCGCAGTCGACAGGAAGACCTGGCATGTGGTGCCGGCCATCTTCTCCGTACCGCGAACCTCGACGCGCAGATTCTTCTCCATCGGCTCGACGAAGACCGAGACGTCGTGTGAGGTCGGCTCGGGCATCGGAAACGTCTGGCTGACACGAGACGGACGATCGACGACGGCGTCGTAGGCTTCGCCCTTCTCGCCAGGAACGACGGCGGTGGCCAGGCCGCGTGAGTCCGACCGGAACGAGCCGACCGTGTTCCCCGCCTGATCGACGATGCGTCCCGCAGCAGCCGTCGGTACGCCGTCGAGATCACGAACGAGAAGAGCAACGCGGTAGGGGTGTCCTTCGATAAGCGTTCCACCTTCCGGAAACATGTCGATGCGCGCGACGGACGACGAAACACGAACCGCTCGAGCGATGGCGGCTTGCTTGCGTCGCGAGTTCACGCCGACAGAAAGGAAGCCGCTCTCGATGGTCTCCTCGGGAAGCTCGAAACGGATCATCACGCGTCCGTCCGCGTCCGTCACGCCGGCAGTGTCGCGGATGCGCACCTTGCCGAAGGTCGCGAGGTACTCGACGCGGGTCTTCGCGATCGGCTTTCCGTTGAGGTCGCGCGCCGAGAAGCTCGCGCGGACCGTTTCGCCGGGGTAGTGATTCTCGCCGAGGATCTCGAGGCTCAGATCGAGCTGCGGCAGATCGAGGTCGTAGACATCGATCGGGATCTCGTGCGCGATGACGCCGTCGAGTCGAGCTTGGAGAAAGAACGAGCCGCCGTTGAACTCTTCGGAGATCGAGAACGAGCCGGCGATCGCGTCGGAAGCGTTCGCCTTCGTCACCTGGAAGCTGGCGGAGTCGAGCACCTGCCCGGCAGGACCGAGCAGACGCACGAGCATCTCTCGTCGCGCCTTTTCCCTGAACTGCTCCTCCCCGAATTCTGCGTGCCCGAATTCCGTGTGCCCGAATTCCGTGTGCCCGAATTCCGTGTGCCCGAATTCCGTGTGCACGCGATACCAGATCGTCTCACCCAATCGATACGTCGGCCGATCCGTTTGTAAATGGACGAGCGGATGCGCCGCTTTGATGAGGGTCGTAGATTGGGTCAGGAGGGTTACGGCGAGGAGACATACGGTCGAGATTCGCATGCTTCAATGCCTTACGTTCAGGGTGAGGTAGGAGGGTGCCCCGTACGACGAAAGGGTAGGGACCTTTATCAGGAGTGTCGCACGGAGCGAGTCACGGACCACCCGCTCGTCTTATGGGGGACATTCTCCCTCGCAAGGTGTCACCGTTGTGTCACGAGGATGAATTTTCTCGTGACGTGTCTGAAGAGTGCGCCGAGACGTGCTCCGTCATCGGGAACCAGCGCCACCAGTACCCCGCATCCAGCACTCAACACTCAACACTCAACTCTCAACACTCGACTCGAGCGTAGCGTCGACACGGTTCCTCCGCGTCGCCGCGTCGTGACGTCATCTCGAACAGCCGCCGACCATCGATGGAGGACGTTCGAGCTGAGCGCAATGGGTCAGTCACGTGCGATCAATCGCACGTAATCCAGTCCGAACATGTAGCCCTTCACGGCTTTGGAGTTCGCTCCGACGATCTCGACACTCAGTCGATGCTCGCCCGCCGTGAGCTGCACCGTGCCGAGGGAGAGCGGCCCCGTCGACGTGACGCCGTCGTTGAAGAGATCGATCGGTGACTCGATTCGGTTGCCATCGAGATGGAACTGGACGATGCCGTAGTCGATCGCTTTGGTCATCGCGAGATCGATCTGATAACGACCTGCTTTCGCGACGGGAAGCGCGAGCTCGAGGACGTCAAAGGGTTTGGCGTTCGTCCACCAGAGCTGTCCGTTGGCGCTCCAGCGCGCGAGCGGGAATCCTTCCATGGGCTGAGGTCGTGGATGACCCGGAGCCTTCTTGAGGATCTTCATCTTTTCGCCTTCGATCGCGCCCGGGATCGCGTTCGTCGTCTCGTCGAAGCGGACCGGATCACCGACGAGCGCGACTTGCGTCGGAGTTCGCAGGTACGCGATGAGATTGACGATCTCGCTGCGCGTGAGCTTCTCGAGGAGGCCCTTCGGCATCATCGACGTCTCTTCGAGCCGGACCTGTGCGACCGAGTCGAGCGGAATCACGACGTCTTCGTTAATCGTGCGAACGGTGAGTGCCGTCGTCGTTTTCTTGCGGATGAGTCCCGAGACGACACGTCCCGTCTTCGTGACGACGACATTGAGCTGGTAGTCTTTGCCGACGACGGCGTCGGGGTCGACGATGTTCTCGAGGATGTAGTCGAGGTTCGCGCGGTTCGATCCGGTGAGATCCGGGGCGACCGTCTCTCCCGATCCGAACATCGCGTGGCACGTCGCGCACGTACGCTCGAAGACGCTGCGCCCCTCGAGAAGGTCGCCCGACTCGATCGCGGCGTCGGTCAGGTACTTCTTGTGCGAGGCGATCTCGGTAATCTTGTCGGTCGCGGTCGCACGGATTTTCCCCCAAGCCGAAACGATGAGCTGATCGAGCTCGGCGTCACGAAAGTTCGCGAGCTGGCGAATCGTGAAGGCGCTGATGTCGCGTCGGGGCACTCTCTGAGCCGCGACGGCATGGAGAAGCCGCTTTGCCGAGCTGCTGCGGGAAGAGAGCGTCGCGATCGCGTCGACACGCTCGTTTTGCGTAAACTTCGCATAGCTCGCGAGGATCGCGTCGACGGCGTTCGGAGAATCGTAGAGAGCGAGGGCACGTGTGGCCTGCCGGCGGAGCGCACTTTCATCCAAGAGTCGAACGAAGACGTCGAGCGCGTCCGGATCCTCACCGTCGACGAGAACTTCGAGCGCGTGTTGGCGTTTCTCGAGGGATTGCTCCCGATTCGCGAGGATGGCTCGGAGCTGGGGGAAGACGCGTCGATCGCCGAACTTGACCGCGAGCGCGGTCGTGTGGCTTCGAACGTGGTCGTCGTCGCTTCCCGCGAGCTTCTCGTAGATCGCCTTCCAGCCCGACGGCATCTTCAGCTTCGCGTGTCCTTCGAACGCTGTCGTGGCTTGCTCGAGAATCGCGAGCGTGCCTGCGCTGTCCTCGGAGCCAGCGAGGAGCTTCATGAGCGGCTCGAGGTCTTCGACGTTCGATGCGATGCGACGCGTGATGAATCGAGAGATCTTCGGAATGCGGCAGCTCTTCGTGAGACGCACGGCACGATCCGCAGCGCGGGAGACGAGGGGCTCGATCCCGTACCAGAGGACGAGAGGGATGTTCTGGTCCGACGCGTCCTCGGCATGTGTCGCGAGTGCTTCGGCGATCGGCCAGGCTTGCTCGCTCTCGACGCGCGACAAGGCCGAGGCGAGATAGAGGCGCACGAGCGGTGACTCGGAATCACGCGCGAGGCGCACGAGCTCCGCGTGGATCTCGCGCTCGACCTTTCGATCTTCGGCGGCGAGCTGAATCGTCCACGCGACGAGGTTCTCGTCGGCCTTCGCGTCCTGGAGGATCGTCTTCGTGCGCTCGGTCGTCAGGCCCTTCGTGACGTGGAGAGACCAAAGTGCGCGGAGCTTCTTGCCCACGTCCGGATTCGTCGCGAGGATCCTCGCGAGC
>CAYZGY010000259.1:272-9567 GCA_964478085.1 uncultured Planctomycetia bacterium | reverse complement strand
CCGGCGCGAGGGAGGGAAAACCCTCAGGGCTCCCAGCGCCCACCGATGCCTATCCCGTAGCCGATCTCATCGTCACCTTGTTGTTGCGCGACGTTCTTCCAGGCGTCGACACCAAAGCGGGCAACGATCCAGAGGCTCTTCCAGACGCGCTTTTCGATGCCGATACGGGTCTGGAAAACGCTTTCGAGCACGGGCGCTCGGCGGAAGTGCTCCTCGTAGTCGACGGCGAAAGACAGGTCGAGCCCATCGCATGCGTGAACACGAAGCTCGGCGAAAGCATCGAGACCGTCCGTGCCGACATGGTGGCCGATGATCCGCTCGTGATACGTGTAGCCGTCCGGGTAATTGCGGCTCGTGTACCAGATTTCGCGGTCGCCCGAGACCGTCGTGTTGGCGAACTCGAAAGTCAGCTCGAAGAGATCGCAACTTCCGATGCGAGGAAAGTAGAGCCCGACGATGAACGCCTCCTTCGAGAGGAAGCCGTTCGCTTCGTCTTCGCCGCCGTACTCGGTGTAGAGCTCGAATGGCTGGATCGACCAGGGCACGATCACGCGAGCGTCGATCGACGCGAGCTGATTGCCGGGATCGTCGACGTCGTTCTCGGTATCGGCACGCCAGACGTTGTAGATCGTGCCGAGCGAGACACTTCGTCCCTCCCCACCGAACTGAGCCGTGCGGGAAGCCCCGATCTCGAGGTACGGATTCACCCGTGAGCTCACCCGCATGCCCCAGAGGTATGGATCGGAGATCGCCCGTGACTGCTCGAGTCGAGTGAAGATCGTCTCGAGTTGAACGAGTCCGAGGTAGCCGAGGAATCCCGGCAGCAGTTGGGGGCCACCCGTTCCGAGCCGGATCATGTCGAACGGCCGGGCGTTGTTCGAGATCAGGAGCGACCCGTGCCTTCCCGGTCCCCACCACAACGGCATGCGTCCCACAGTGATTTCCCCGCCACCCCAGCGCGCACTCGCCGACAGCTCCTGAAAGCGCAGGGTCGTCTCCTGGTCGCGAGCGCGCCCGTTGACGTCGCGGTCTTCCGTTTCGATGAACGAGAGTTCGGGTTCAGCCGAAAGCAGGAGGTGATCGTACGCGCGGAGGACGGCGCGATCGGACAGGTGTAAATTGAACCCTTCCTCGAGCTGCCGGCCCTGGTCGTTAAACGTGCTGAAAGGCTCCTCGACGTAAAAGAGGCGCAGCTCGGCGTCGTGGAACGGACGGATCCAGGTCGTCGGCGATTCCGGGCTCCAGAGATCCTCGACGAGAGACGAGTAACGCTGGCGCAGGTTCTCGAGGAACCGCTCGTCGCGGTCGGAATTCGGTCTCTGGTCTCCGATCTCTTTCGGATCTGCCGAACCCGGATCTCCCGCCCCCGGATTTGCCGCCTCCTTCAGTGTCGTCGCCGTCTCGAGCTTCGAGGTCGGGGCGTTCTCGCTGAACGCGCGTGCGAGATCTCCTTCTCGGACCGATCCGCTCGAAAGAGCCGCACCGGGGGTGAGTCCGAGCACGTCGGCTCGGCGCGTATCGCGGTAGAGGCGTCCACCAATCCGCGAAGTCGGCGAGTGCCGCGTGACGAGCGGTGTACAGCCGACGACCAGCACTACGAGAATCGACAGGACGAGAATCGACCGCCCCGGAAGCGACACCCGCATCACAGAAGTGCGACCACGACGCCGGTGGCCATAGCTGCCTGGAACAGGATCGTCGTGATGGTTTTGGTCAGTCCGAGGTCACTCAGCTGCGGTTTGATGTCGTGCGGCACGACGATCGTGTCTCCCGGGTGAACCTTGGAGAAGAGCAAGCTGCCGCGCGTGTAGCGCCCGCGCTTCTTGTCCCAGTGATAACCGGAACGCACGTCCCGAGCGCTATCGGCCGTGCCGTCCGCACGGATGATGTACGCGACGGTCGTATCCCCACTCTCGGTCGCACCGCCGACTTCTCGCAAGTAGTCGCGCATGACGAGACCGTCCTTGTGGAGCAGCGAGGTCTGGTTGTACACCGCACCGACAACGTGCACCTCTTCGGGGCGTCTGGGGATCCGAAGCATGTCCCCGTCGTTCAGCGCGACATCGCTCGTCGTCCCAGCAAACTTGCTTTCTTCCACCAGCTCGATCACCATGCGCCCTTGAACCGGAGTAGCGCGGATGGTGGAAATCGTCCGCCCGATGCGTGCTTGCTCCTTCGCAACCTCGGCTTCGTTCCCGAGCGCTCGCGTGTCCTCGGTGTAGCGCTGTGCTGCGAGCTCCGCCTCGGTCTCGAGCCGTTGAAGAGACTCCTCGAGACGTCGCTGCTGCATATCTCGTACGCTCTTGCGATAGAACTGCGCAGCCGTCAGGTACGCATCTTCGGTGTATCCTCCCGCGCGAGCGATGAGGCTGCTCAGGCGTTCCCCCGGAATCACGGTGTACACGCCTGGCTGACGCACTTCTCCCTCGATCGTGACCCGCAGCGTCTTCTTGTAGTCAGGAACCACACGAACGGCGAGGGCGTCGTCGGGCTGGAGCAGGATATTCGCTTCGGGAGCTCCCTCGCTGACGCCGGTGAGGTCGACTTCGATGGTCTCGAAGCGTGTACCCTTCTGATCCGGGTGAATTCTCGTGAGGAACGCACTCGAGCGGTGTGCCTCGGGCAGTAGGTCACCAGACATACGCAGCAGGTCGAGCAAGCGCATACCTTCGAAGTGGCGATAGTCTCCGGGCAGGTTGACCGCTCCCGAAACGTGCACGGAGCGGCGCGTCGTGTACGCGGAGCGCGGGAAGACCACGATCGTGTCTTGCGATTGCAGCACGATATCCTCGGTCGGATCCCGGTCGAAGATCGCTTTGCCGAGGTGGAAGGCGAGGCGCTGCTCCTGCCGCGTCTCCGGATCGATGCGCCGGATGAGAGCGTACTCGAGGAAGGGCTCGGGATATTCGCTGACAGGGTCCTTTCGCTCGACCTTCGGTTTGTCGCTATCGAATTGGCGTTGCCGGACGAGCGACTCGCGTTCACCGGTGGGCCGTGCGCCTTGGACGACCAGCTTTTCGAAGACTCGCTCTCCTTCGAGGACCTCGCCGCTCGGCGGCAGACGGCTAAGCCAGAAGCCCGCGGACACGAGCGCATCCCCGGTCAAGACATCGGACACCCGCATGCTATCGGAGAGGGCGTAGCGACCGGGGCGTGAGACGTTGCCGATCACGTAGACGACGTTTTCGATCTTGGGCAAACTCTGGCGAACGACGATCACGTCACCGTCGTCGAGCTGAACATCGCCGGCGGTCACCTGCTCGAGGTCGACCGTTTCGACGGCCAGCACTCCGGCCGACGAGCTTTCGATTTGGACGCTTTGTCGGTCGGCGAGACGTCCGTATCCACCGGCCATGACGAGGAGGCGCTCGAACTTGTTGTCGTCGCCCTTGATCTCGTAGATCGCGGGTCGAAGTACGCGTCCGACGATTGCGGTGCGCGGGCCGACCGCCGGCACGACCACCGCGTCGCCCGGCGAGAGGCTCAAGTCGACCGACAGATCACCGTCGAGTAGGTACGCATAGAGGTCAATCGTCTTCGGTTCGGCCCCTTGACGGCGCAATAGGATGTTGCGAAGGCTGCCGTCCTTGCGAACACCGCCCGCCGCAGCGAGCACGTCGAAGAGGGTAGCGATCGAAGTGACCTTGAGCCGTCCCGGATTCGCGACACGTCCAACGACGTGGACGTACATGTCTCGCACGCGGCCGAGTCGCAGCTGGAGCTCGAAATTGAGGTATATCTTGCCGAACTTGTTCTTGAGGAGCTTTTCGGCCTCGCCGATGCGGAGTCCCTTGAGTGCGATGAGCCCGACGTCGGGAAGGCGCACCTGGCCTTCCCGGTCGATCGTCACGGTGAAGTCCTCGTCGACGACGTTTCCCCACATCGAAATCACGATGTTGTCGCCCGTACCCAAGACGTAGTCGTCGCCGACGGCAAGATCGACCGACTCGGTCGGCTGACTGTGAAAGACGTCGTAGCCAAACTGCTCGACCGGCTGTCCGACCAGCGGGTCTACGTAGTCCCGCAGCTGAAGCTCGAAGGCGCTAGGAGCACGCGCGGCGGCCGCCGCTTTCTGAGCGGTCCCGGCATTTTCCTGCGGTTGGGTGCCGCTGTCTGCCGGCCGCAGTCGACGGGCTTCGTGTAGACGCGATTCAGACAGCGTGCTCAGTTCGTGTGGGGCGCTCGAACCATCGTCTAAGCGAGCGATGTCACGCCGCGTCGCGGCTCGCGAAGTCTCGAGGCGTCGTCGCGCCAGTTCCCGGTTGGCGAACGCCTGGGGAGGCTGTGCGTCGTGACGGTTGTGCATGGCCGTGAATTCGTCGATGGGGTCGACTCGCTCCTGCGAAACACCGACATGCGCCAGATAGAGACAAGCCGAGAGAGCGAGCAGAAGCACTGCTCGTGCCGCAGTCGGTCGGGGCCCGGAGCGGACTAAGCGCGGAATCGACATCACTTCAGAAGCTCCACCACACTTCTACTTGTTGCAAAGCGCTAGCGACAAGATACGCCGACGCTTAGTACGACCACCGAAGCCATGCAACGCGAGTTGCATGGCACCACCATTCGGGAGATTCTGTGAGGGCTGATTGCGCGCGTATTGTAGATGGCACGCGCTTTTTGAGCCAGCGAAAGTTGCGAAAGGTCGGCGCTGCGCGACGACCCGTTCACGCTTCTGAGGGTTTTTCCGTAGGATCGTGCAGCGAGCGAGTTTCAGCGACGAAGAACTCGGGCGAATCGTCTCACTTATCCACTCGAAGCACTTTTTCAACGGGCGGGGCTAGCAAGGATCCCGACCCAGCGTTCCCGCGAGGGAGCCGACGTACGACTCTGCCGAGACCCGCTCGAGCTCGCCCTTCGCGTAGGCGAGTCGAATCGCGAGATCCCCGCTGCCGATGTCGTCGTCCGTGCTCTGCTCGATCACCTCGCTGACGTAATCGACGCGGCGCTGCCACCTCTCGATGTCGACCTTCTTCTGTCGGGCGAGACGGTCCTGGTACCAGTCCGACGCGAGCATCGATTCGCGCGTGAAGAGCTCGCGGATTTCGGGAGCGTCGATTCCGTGGCCCTCGTACTCGCCGTGGGCCATGATGTGGAGGAGCGCTCGGATCGGCGGGCAGGCGCGGTCGACGCTGCCGTCCTCGAAGCAGGACTTCGCGACGCGCTCGTGCGCCTCGGCGATGTACCAGACGCCGTCGGCGAAGGCCGCGAGGTCTTGTGACTCGGGGCAGAGCATCGCCTCGTCGAAGACCATGTTCGGGTTGTCGAAGACACGACCGACGAAACGGCGAACGAAGCGCGAGTTGATGCGGTAGCCGAGACGACTTGCCGGAACCATCTTTCCGTCGTACTCGAAGTCTTCGACGAGCTCGAGGAGACCCTCGCGAATCAGGTAGTCGGGCTCGCGCTCCTCGGGCGTCAGGCGGCACCAGATCTCGGGAATGAGAAGACTGATGTCGTGATCGACGCGCACGTTCGGGCCGATGTGTCCCGCGGGCGTCGAGAATCCGTGGAGACCCGTCAGGAGGTAGGCGACGAGCGCGTTGTTGAGGTCGATGATCTGCTGGAGCGCGTTGAACGGCCCCTTCGTCAGCGCACCCTCACTGCCTGCACCCGTCGTCGACGGGCTCTTTCCGGTCAGCGAGCTGACGAGATCCATGAAGAGCTCGGGCAGCTCTTGATAGTGAATCGGATTGTACACCGCGAGCGGACGGAAGCCGCGATCGTAGTCGGGCGGATTGTTGCGCCGGCCGATCAGCACCGAATGGACAGGGACGTGGACGGCCTTGTCGGCCGGCACCGCGCGATGGAGGCGTGTGCCCATCTCGGAGACGTACTTCGGAAAGCCATCGATGAGATCGGGACGCGTCTGCAAGTAACGCGGGTTCTTGCTCGGCCGTCCGTCGATCTTGCGAGGCTCCGCGGAGCAGACCGTGAACTGCACTTCCGACTCGCGAACCTCTTTGAGAAGCTGCTGCATCGGCGCCGTGAACTTGCTGAGATCGACGACACGATCGCAGATCTCCTCGACCTGCTTTCGATCGAGCGGATCGAAGTTGACGATGAAATTGTCGCGACGCGCGAGGTCCGACTCGGTCTGCTTGTCGAGCCCCTTGTGAATCGCGTCGTCAGGACGCTGAAAGAGGCGGTTCTCGCAGTTCTCTACGAACTTGTACGCGGGCGCCGGGACGACGAGATCACCCAGATTCTCGAGACGCTCGACGGGGACGACGACCGACGCGCTGATGTCGTCTTCGGTCTGCACCTTCTGAGCCGGGGCGAAATCCTGGCGCAGCTTGTACGTCCGCCAGCTCTTCTCGCCGAGGAGGCCGACGCGCAGATACGAGCCGCGAAGGCTCCGTTCGCCGTACTTGAGCTCGTGGCCGGGATGGCCGTTGACGATGTCGACCGTGAACGGACCGCGCCAGTCGTCGTCGGGTCCGCCGCGATGCATCTGCTTGATGACGAAGACGAGCGCGTAGATGTACCCGGGTATCGACTCGAGCCACTCGTTGTACTCGTCGGTGTAGTCGAGCGAGGGCGAGAGAAGCTTGATGGCCGATCCGAGCGAACGACTCGGATCGAGGATCTTGCGGCTCGGTCGCTCCTCGTAGTTCGGCTGGACCTCGCTGTTCTCGTTCCAGCGATCGGAATAGTCGCGCTCGAAGATTTCCTCGACTTGGTCGAGGTCCTTCTCGAGGTCCGCGGTGAAGATCGCGCCGTGGAGGACGTAGTCGGCGATCGACTTCGAGATCTCGCTCTTGCCGCCGCCGCTGACCGTGCAAGGCTTGTGGCAGAAGACACCCTCTGCATTCGTGCCGATGAGCCGCCACGTCGGCGCGGCTGGATGCTTCGAGAGCTTGATGCGAAAGCCCGAAGGAAGCATGTACACTTCGTTCGGAAGGAGCGGGATCGAGCGCTTCTCCCCCGCGCGCGTCCACGAGATCGTCTGCTCCTTCACGGACGCGTAGGCGTCCTCGGGGACGAAGACGAGGTTCGGATTCTCGATGCCGCGAGCGTAGCCGCCCGGCTGCTCCCGCAGGAGCTTGTCGCCGTAATCGGCGAGGACGTCGTCGATCGTGCGCTGGTTGCCGACCTTGTGGTCCGACTGGAAGTCGTCACCGAGATTGAAGCTCGCATAGGCGAGCGCACCGCCGGCGTGCTCCTCCTCCGCTCCTCCGAGAAGGTTCGCGGCGTAGCTGATCTGCGTTTTGACCTCCTTTTTGCAGTAGCCGAAGTAGTTGTCGGCGATGAGCGTGACGACGACTCCGTCTTCGGTGCGACACGTGAGCTTGAACGGGTTGCCGTCGTGGTAGAGCTCGTCCTCGTTGTGCCAACACATGCGGTGCTCGCGTTGGCGCTCGGTCGCGTCGTCGAAGTGGGGAAGTCCGACGTCCTTCTTGCGCACGCTCGTGAGATGCGGCGCGAGAATCACGCAGCCGGTGTGACCGGTCCAGTGCTCGACGTCGAGCCCCGCATCATTTTCGGGCAGGTACGGATCGCCACCGTTGCCGAAGATCGACTCGACGAAGTCGAGGTTGCTGATCAACGTCGCAGGCGCGAAAAACCGCACCTCGAGGGTCTTCTCCGGCGAGACGCCCAGGACTTCCGGAACGACGAGCGGACGGAGGAGCAGTGAGACGAACGATCGCGCGGGCTCTTCGAGCTCCGACGTGAACGGAACCGTGAGCAGGTGATCCGGCGGACGACAGGCGCGCTCGAACATCGCGGCGAAGGTGCGCTTCGGCACGGCGAGCTTGTCGGCCGAGATCGGCATGCCGTCTTCGGCGACGTGGAACGTCCCGCCGGTCGTTCGTCGATCGTGAATCGGATTGTGAAGGACGCCGTTGCGCACCCGGTACGACGAAACGAGTGACGTCTTGTACTCGTTGCCGTGAAGGGGCAGCGACATCTCGCGCGAGAGACCGTGACGATCGAGCACGATGGTTCGATGAGGCAGCTTGAGCGCGTCGGAAGTGGCAACGTCTCCGAGATGCTTGGCGAGAAACGCTTCGATGCGCGCGTCCGCGGGACACGGAAGCGGGTCGAGCCTCTTGAGCCGTTGATGGAACGTCGAGAGGAGCTGCTTCGCGATCGCGCTCCCGCCTTCGCTTCGCCATTTGGGGTACGGCAGGCCGTTCGCGACGAGCTTGAGGTTCGCGTAGGCGATGAGCTCCTCGCGGCGCTTGGCGACGGTGGTCTCGTCTTGATTCGGGACGAGGCCGAGAGTTTCGGTCAGGTCTTTTGACATGCGCTCAGAGAGTACTTCCTCGCGAGTGGATCGATCGGCGTGCACGGAGGTCGTCTCGTGGCGAGACGATAGATGCGGTGCACAGCGAGGGGTCGTGAGATTCGCAAACCCACGAGCTTAACGTGCTCTGCCGTCGAGACAAGGCTTCCCTCGGTCATCGACCGAGAATTGACAGGCTCTTGAACGAATCGGTCGCATCGCAGGGTCATATTGCACCCGATGTGGGCAAAAATCGGACGAAGGGCTCAGTCTTCGCGTCGCTCCGCGCTATGGGATCGGGTCTTCATCGGATAGCGTAAACGCGTTCTCGAAAGCCCGTGAACCTCACTCTTCGGAGACGACATGATCAGGATTACCGTGCTCGCCTTCCTCGGAATCGCCTTCCTCGGAATCGCCTTCGCGAGCGGATCGCTTTGGTCGCTCGACAACGCGAAGAATTCCGATAAGGCGGAAGCGCCCCGGGCGACGAGCGCCAGGGCACGCATCACGAAGCTCATTCGGGACCACGACACGGCCCACACGGAGTACCTCAAGAAGTACCGGGCTGCGAAGGACGACGAGACGCGCAGCGAGCTGCTGAAGAATCGGCCGCGAGCCGAGGGTCTCGCAGAAGAGCTCTTCCAGCTCGTGAAGGAGGTGAACGATCCCGCGGGTGCGTTCGACGCGCTACAGTTCATCGCGATCAAGTGCCGAACGGGCGACTCGCAGAAGAAGGCGGTCGAGATCTTGGCGCGTGATCACGTCAAGAACCCGAAGGTCGGAGATCTCATTCCCACCTTCGCGTACATACAGAACTTCACGGCCGACAAGTTCCTCGAAGACGTGAGGGAGAAGCATCCGAATCGCGACGTCCGCGGGAACGCGTGCTTCTATCTCGGCTTCCGCCTCAAGAGCCGCGCGGCGACGATCGTGCGTCTGACGACCGAGCGCAAGGAGCAGCTCGAGTCGTGGCGCCAGTTCTACGGCGAGGAGTACGTCGACGCGATGCTCGACATGAAGCCCGACGACCTGCTCGAGAAGGCCGCGGCGTACTTCGAGGAGGTCACC
>CAYZGY010000259.1:0-262 GCA_964478085.1 uncultured Planctomycetia bacterium | reverse complement strand
CCCCCCCGCGTTCTTTTTTTGGGGCGGGTTTTATTTCTTTTTGTAAACCTATATGTCGCCCGACGTCGCGGGCCGCCGCCGCCCGCTCGGTGTTTCGGCCGCGCGTCAGCTATTCGAGATGCGTCACCTGACGATCGGCAAGGTCGCTCCCGAAATCGAAGGGGAGGACATCGACGGAAAGCGCTTCAAGCTCAGCGAGTACCGTGGTCAGGTCGTCGTCCTCGACTTCTGGGGCCATTGGTGAGGCCCCTGCCGGGCCATG
>CAYZGY010000258.1:0-9571 GCA_964478085.1 uncultured Planctomycetia bacterium | reverse complement strand
CCTCTACCGTCAAACCTTGTACGATTCGCAGTGCCTTTTGCCGGGCCTCTCCGTCAGACGCGAGATTGTATGACCGTTCCCCTCTCCGAGGACAAGACCGAGGTCGGCTCCTACTTCATCTCGAATTACCCGCCGTTCTCGTTTTGGAACCAGGACGACGTCGAGGCCGCACGGCAGGCTTACTCCGCGCCGGCGACCGACGACACGCCCCTCGGCCTTTACCTCCACATCCCGTTCTGTCGTAAGCGCTGCAAGTTCTGCTACTTCCGCGTTTACACGGACAAGAACTCGAAGGAGATCGAGCGCTACGTCGCGGCGCTGACGCGCGAGATCGAGATCTACGCGTCGATGCCGGGAGTCCAGGCCCGCCGACTCGGATTCGTCTACTTCGGCGGTGGGACTCCGTCGTACCTGAGCGCGAAGCAGCTTCTCGGCCTCGTCGATCGTCTCCGTCAGTTCGTCGACTGGGACGGTGCCGACGAGGTGACCTTCGAATGCGAGCCCGGGACGCTCACGGAGAAGAAGCTCGAGGCGATCCGCGAAATCGGCGTGACCCGCCTCAGCCTCGGCGTCGAGAACTTCGACGACCGTGTCCTCGAGGAGAACGGCCGCGCGCACCGCTCGCCCGAGTGCTTCGATGCGTACGCTTGGGCGCGTTCGATCGGCTTCGATCAGATCAACATCGACCTCATCGCGGGCATGGTCGGCGAGACCGACGCGAACTGGCGCGACGGTGTCACGCGCGCTCTCGAGATGGAGCCCGACTGCCTGACGATCTACCAGATGGAGCTGCCGTTCAACACGATCTACAGCAAGGAGGGTGCTGGAGGTCAGGGGCTCGTCGCGGATTGGAAGACGAAACGCGAGTGGGTGGAATACGCCTTCGGAGAGTTCAAGAAGGCGGGGTACTCGGTCTCGAGCGCCTACACGGTCGTCAAGGAGCCCGGGACCAAGTTCGTCTACCGAGACGCCCTTTGGCGAGGCGCCGACCTCATCGGAACGGGCGTCGCGTCGTTCGGGCATTTTCAAGGCACACACGTTCAGAATCTCGATCAGTTCGATCAGTACATCGAGAAGCTCGAAGCCGGCGAGCTGCCGCTCAACCGCGGGCTGGGCGTGACGAATCACCAGCGGCTGATTCGCGAGTTCATCCTCCAGATCAAGACCGGGCGAGTCGAGCTCGAGTACTTCCGAAGCAAGTTCGGAACGGATCCCGGAAGCGCGTTCGAATCGGTCTTGCGCGAGCACCAGAGCGCCGGATTCCTCGACTTCGACGAGAACGCCGTCACGCTGACGGGCGACGGCCTCCTACGCGTCGATAGCCTGCTCGAGCCCTTCTTCGAGCCCGAGCACCGCGGAGCGCGGTACACGTAGGAAGCGGGATGGCCATGCCCACAGCAAAGATCTCCGGTAAGACGGCCCGCGTTTGGCTCGACGATGTGCTGACGATGTTTCCGGACAGCGGCATCGGTCTCGAGTCGCTTCGGCTGATTCCTGGAGAGGAGGTTCCTCAGCCGTACAACGATCTTCTCGTCCACGAGCACCACATGACCGTGACGCTCGAACGGCATCACGAGACGCACGTCGTTCTCGAGAGTCGGGCCGTTCGGCATGAAGGCGACGACTACGCGCGCAAGCTCCTCTTGCGCGCAGGAAGCGCGGACGGAAAGATCGTCATGGCGGGGATCATGCGCATCCAGCTCGGCGAGGTGACCGAGAAGGTGCGTGAGCAAATCGTTCGTGCCGAGACTCCACTCGGACGCATCCTGATCGAGAACGATGTGATGCGGCGCATCGAGACGAAGGCCTTCTTGCGCGTCACCTTGCGGAACACGCTCGCGGACGTATTCTCTCCTGAAGACGGCGCGGAGTTCACGTACGGTCGCATCGCCGTGATCTTCTGCGACGGAAAGCCCGCGATCGAGCTCCTCGAGATCGTCCCGCCCGAAGGTGGCACCGACAAATGATACGATGACCAAGATAGATCCCCGCGCTCGCCAAGTCGTAGTCGCCGGTGGTGGACCCGCCGGATCGACGGCCGCCGCGTTGCTTGCGCGCGAGGGGCTCGACGTCCTCCTCCTCGAGAAGGAGTCGTTCCCTCGCTTTCATATCGGCGAGTCGCTGATGACAGAAACGTGGTGGCCTCTCGAGCGCCTCGGCGTCGTCGACTGGCTCAAGGAGTCGGCGTTTCCGAAGAAGTACAGCGTTCAGTTCATCTCGGAGTCGGGCAAGCCTTCGAAGCCCTTCTACTTCTTCGAGACGAACGAGCACGAGAGCGCCGTGACGTGGCAAGTCGAGCGCGCGGTCTTCGACGAGAAGCTCTTCGAGACGGCGCGCGAAGCCGGCGCAGAGGCCTGGACGGGCGTCGCGGTCGACCGAGTTCTCTTCGACGGCGATCGTGCCTGCGGCGTTCTCGTCGAGCAGAGCGGCGAGACCATCGAGATTTCCTGCGAAGTCTTCGTCGACGCGACGGGTCTCGGCTCTCTCCTGGCGCGCCAGCTCAAGCTCCTCGTCCCCGACCCGAAGCTCCGCAAGGCATCGATCTTCGCGCACTATCGCGGCGCGTATCGCGACGAAGGCATCGACGAAGGTGCGACGCTGATCATCCAAGCGCGCGACAACGGATGGTTCTGGTACATCCCGCTTCCGGATGACCGCGTCAGCGTCGGCGCCGTGAACACGCCCGACGAGCTCCTCAAGGGCCGCGGCTCACCCGAGGAGATCCTGCGCGAAGAGATCGCCGGACACGTGACGATGTCCGAACGACTCAAGGACGCGGAGCTGTGCTCCGAGGTTCGAGTCCTCGCCGATTTCTCCTACCGATCGACGCACTGCTCGGGTGACGGCTGGGTCCTCACGGGCGACGCTTTCGGGTTCATCGACCCCGTCTACTCGACGGGCGTCTTCCTCGCGCTCAAGTCGGGGGAGATGGCGGCGGACACGATCAACGAAGGCTTTCAGAAGGGCGACCTGAGCGGAAAGCAGCTCGGCAAATTCGGCCCCGCGTTCGCGACGGGCATGGAGGCGATGCGCAAGCTCGTCTACGCTTTCTACACTCCAGGCTTCAGCTTCGCGAATTTCGTGCGGCAGCATCCTGAGCATCGCGACCGCCTCGTCGACCTGCTCATCGGCAACGTCTTCAAGGAAGGCGTCACCGACATTTTCGACGACATGAAGGCGTTCTGCGATCTGCCCCAGGAGATGCCGCTCGAGGGCGTGTGAGTCGATGTCGGCCGCCGCCGACCTCTGCTCCCGAGCCTATGCCGCGTGGGGATCTCTGCGAGTACGAGGAAGCTGCCGGCCCAGAGCTTCTCGCATCGCGTGCGAGCCGCCCTCTGTCTTTGTTCGTGTGGGCGGATCGACGACGCCCGGACGATTTTGAACGAGGCGCCCGACTTCGATTGGCGAGCGGCGCGTCGGTGGGGCGATCGACACGACACCGAGAAGTGCTTCGCTGCGTTGCTCATGGATCTCGCGGCGCGAGGTGAGTCGAAGGAATTCGTCTCGCTCTGGAAGAGGGTCGTCACGCCTCGATGTGCCCATCTCGCATCTTGACCCAGCGATCCGCGCATTCGCAGAGGTCCTCGTTGTGCGTTACGAGGACGAGTGCGGCGCCCGTCCTCGCGCGGAGATCCTGAATCGTCCGCATCACATCGTCGCCCGTCGACGTGTCGAGGTTTCCCGTGGGCTCGTCCGCAAGGATGATCTTCGGCTCGTTGGCGATCGCTCGCGCGCTCGCGACGCGTTGACGCTCTCCACCGGACAACCCACGAGCCGTCGAGCCGGCGCGCTCGGCGAGTCCGACGAGACCGAGCAGCTCTTCGGCGCGTTTCCGCCGAGTGCTGCGAGGCAGGTCGCGCCCGATCAACGGTATCTCGACGTTCTCGCGTGCCGTCAGGACCGAAATCAGATTGTGCATCTGGAAGACGAAGCCGATCTTCTCCGCTCGCATTCGGTCGAGCGTGCGAGAGTCGGTGAGCTTCGTGCCGTCGATCGTGACTTCGCCTTCGTCCGGCAGGTCCATAGCGCCCATCAGGTTGAGCAGCGTGCTCTTTCCCGAGCCCGAAGGGCCCGTGATCGCGACGAACTCTCCAGCGCGAACCTCGAGGTCGACGCCGTCTAACGCGACGACGCGGCCTTGCTCGAAGACTCGTCGGGCGCCGCGAACAACGATGACGCCGGCAGCCTCACTCATAGCGAAGCGCCTCCGCCGGCCTGAGGGACGCCGCCCGGCGTGCGGGATAGAGCGAGCCGAAGAAGCCGACCCCGAGGGCGAGCGCGAAGCCCTGGAGGAGATTCTCGAACGCGTAGTCCGCGACGAGCACACCGTCCGAGACCCAAGCGATGACCGCTTCCGTACCGAGAATTCCGAAGGCCAGTCCGAGGAAGCCTCCGAGCACGGCGATCAGGAGCCCCTCGGCGACGATGACTCGGACGACTCGTGAACGGGACCAGCCGAGCGCGCGTAGCGTGCCGATTTCGCGAACGCGTTCGGACACGCTCATCATCATCGTGTTGAGAACGCCGAGAACTCCGACGATGCCCGCGATGAGCTGGAGCACGATCAGGAATTGGTCGATGTATTCGAGCTGATCGGAGAATCGCTCGGTGAACTCGCTCGATCGCATCGCGATGAGGCTCGGGAGCTCCTTCTCGATTTGCGCGCGGATTCCGTCGACCGCGTCCGGATCCGTGTAGAGGAACACGAGCGAGACCTGCTCACCGCCCCCCAGCTTCTCCTGGATGACGCGTGCGTCGACGACCATGCCGAGGTTTTCCCAGCTCAGCTCGCTCTCGAAGATACCCGTGACCTCGTACTGCTCGATGTCGAGGTAGGTGCGGTGGAAGAGCGGGAATTGATCGCCGACGTCGAGACCGATTCGCTCGGCGACGAGTCGACCGATGAGAATTTGCGACGGAGAGGTCGGCATGCTGCCTTTCGTCAGTCGGTCGCCGTACTTCTTCGCGATGGGCTCGTCGAAAAACCTCCCGAAACAAAAGACGGCGCTGAAAACCCCTGTCTGCTTCGCCTCGCCGAGCTTGGGCGAGAAGATCATCGCGAAGTTCGCTCGCGCGATCTCGTGGACACCGTCGATGTCGCGGAGACGTGCGACGTCCTCGGGCGGCACGCGACTGAAGGCCAGGTCGGCCGCGGTCCGATCGAAGACCACGAGACTCGCGCCACTCGCGACCATGTACTTGTTGAGGCTGCTGCGCATGCCCTGCGAGATCGACAGAATCGAGACGATCATCGCGACGCTGACGGCGACGCCGAGAATGCACAGCAGGGATCGGACCTTGCGGACGAAGAGCTGTCGCCAGACGTAGCTCATGCTCGTTCGTCCGCTACTTCTCGTTGCCCGCGCTCGCGAGATCGACGCGGAAGCAGGTCGCCTCGGTCGAGTTTCTCACGAGCAGGAACGGACCCGCGATAGCGTGAGGGTTCCATGTCCGTCCATCGATCGCGTCGAGACGCGCGACCTCTTCGTGGCCGTCGGGATTCGGTCGAACGAGAGCCACGTCGCCCGTGCGCTCTTCCGTGATCACGAGCACGGGGGCCGGGCGAGCGTCGGGGAGGTAGAGCAGCTGGCCGTGCCCGTATCGAGCGGCCTTCCAACGACGTTTCCCGGTCTCGAGATCGAGGCAGACCATGATGCCGTCGTCGAGACCGTAAATGAACCCGTCGATCTCGAGCGCATTCGCGAACTTCGACTTGAGGTTACGATTCTTCCAAACCGAGCTCACCGTGAGCTGATCGCCTTTCGGCGTGAGCTCGAGAAGCTCGCAACCGACGCCGTATCCGCTCGAGACGAAGACGCGGTTCTTGCCGATGATGAGCGGCTGCATGACCTTCGGATGCTTGCCGGGCCAATCGTGTGACCAGAGCTCCCGCCCGTCCTTCGGGTCGTAGGCGACCACGACCTCGTGGGCTTGCATCACGATTTGCTCGGCGCCCGCGACCTCGGCGACGAAGGGAGAGGCGTAGCTAGGCTTCGTCTTCTCGGATTGCCAGCGCAGCGACCCGTCCTTCGCGTCGTAGGCGAGAAGGTGGGCATCACTCCCGGAGCCGCCCGTCACGATGACGAGGCCATCATGAACGAGGGGAGAGCAGCTCTTTCCCCACTGTTGGTTTCTGCCGTTCGAGCTCGTGATGATGTCCTTCGACCAGACGCGCTCGCCGTCACGCATGTCGAGGCAGTTGAGGATGCCCGTGGCGCCGTAGGCGTAGACGCGGTCGCCGAAGATCGTCGGCGTCGATCGAGGTCCGACTCCGGCGATGGCGCTGTCGTAGCGAACCTCGTCCGAGTGTGTCCAGACGACGTTTCCCGTCTCGATCTCGTAGCAGACGACGAGCTCGTCCGGCCCACGCTGCTCTTGCGTGACGATCCAATCGCCGATCGCCGCGAAGGATGAGTTGCCCGCACCGATGGGCATACGCCACAGGCGTTCGGGCGCGGAGCTCGACCAGTCCGTGTTCCAAGCGATGCCGCGGACGACGCCGTCGACGCGGGGGCCGAGGAATCTGGGCCAATGTTTCGGGTTTTCGAACGTCGCCTGGTGTTCCGCGTTCTCTCCGATCTCCGCTTCGCCTCGGGACTCGAGCTTGGGCAAGAGCTCGTCGGGCTTCTTCTGGGAAAGAAAGACGAAGTGAGGAATCAGATCGCCGTCGACCTCCTCGACACGGAAGAGCACGGGGAGGAGCCCGCCGAGGACGACCACGGTGAGCAGCGTACCGAAGCGAAGGCGCGACGAGAACTTCGTCAGGAACGCGAACCAAAGGAGCAGCAAAATCACCGCGCTGCCGCCGACGATGACAGTCGTCAGGAACTGGTTCTGACGCATGCCGTCCGCGAGCCATGTCCAAGCGAGGGCGGCCGCGGCGACGGCGACGATCAAGATCGGCAGGAGGCTTCGCATCACAGGACCGGTCCGATGCTCCAGGGTGCGAACTCTTCCTCGCCGACTCCTTGCAGCTCGCTCTTCGTCTTCTTGCCGCTGGCGACCTCGAGGATCTCCTCGAAGATCGCCTCTCCGACGACCTCGACAGGAACTCCCGAAAGGATCGTGCCCGCGTCGATATCCATGTCGTCAGGCATTCGTTCGAAGAGGGGGGTGTTGGTCGCGATCTTCAGACAAGGTGTGGGTTTGCAGCCGTAGACCGATCCCCGCCCGGTCGTGAAGACGCAGACGTTCGCGCCACCGGCGACGATCCCCGTCAGCGAGGCAGGATCGTAACCGGGAGTGTCCATGACGACGAAGCCTGGCTCCGTGACCGAGTCGGCGTATCGATAGACCGCGCGCAGCGCCGTCCAGCCACCCTTGGCGATCGCGCCGAGCGACTTCTCGTAGATCGTCGTGAGCCCGCCGGCCTTATTTCCGGGAGACGGGTTATTGTTGATCTCGGCGCCGAAGACGCCCGCGTACCACTCCCACCAACGGATGCGCTCGACGAGGGCCTCGCCGACCTCGCGGCTGACGGCGCGCCGCGTCAGAAGGTGCTCGGCGCCGTAGATTTCGGGCGTCTCTCCGAGGATCGACGTGCCGCCCTGCGCGACCAGGAGGTCGCTCGCGATGCCGAGAGCCGGATTCGCCGTGATCCCGCTGTTGCCGTCCGAGCCGCCGCACTCCGTGCCTAGGATGATCCGCGAAGCCGGATGCTCTGTTCGCGTGACGTCGTTCGCACGCGGCAACATCTCCGTGAGCGCTCGGACTCCCGCCTCGACGGTCGCCGCGATGCCGCCCTGATCTTGGATCGAGATGACGGGTGGTGGGGAGCCCGGCGAAGAGGAATCCTGTGAGGAAAGGACGTCTCCCGACACACCTTCGACCGCGACCAAGCGGTGTCGATCGATGATGTGACTCGCCTGTGCCGTCTCGCAACCGAGCCCGACGAGCAAGTACGCGCCGACGTTCGCGTGCTGCGCGAAACCCGCGAGCACGCGGGCGAGCTGCTGGTGGTCATCGCCGTCGTACTGCATCGCGCAGCCGGCTTTGTGAACGAGCGGCAGGACGCCATCGACGTTCGGATAGTCCGAGAGCGCTTCTTCGTCGAAGCGCCCGCAGATGTACTTGCTCGTCGATGCCGAACAGTTGACCGTCGAGATGACCGCTATGTAATTTCGCGTTCCGACACGCCCGTCCGCGCGTGCGTAGCCTCGGAAGGTCCGCGCGCGGGTCGCTTCGGGGGCCGCGGGCACCTCGGACGCGTAGGCGTAGTCGCGCTCGAAGTTCTCGGCCGAACAGTTGTGGACGTGAATGTGCGAACCCGCAGGAATGTCGCGTGACGCGAATCCGATGATCTGGCCGTACTTTCGAATCGGATCGCCCGTGGCGATATCCTCGATCGCGATCTTGTGGCCGAGATCGATGCGGTCACGGACCTCGACGTCGCCGCTGGGTGCGCTCACGGACTTTCCCCGCGCGATGGCGCGGCACGCGACGACGAGATTGTCATCGGGTCTCAGGTGAACGCTGTTCGGCTTCGGCATCTCCGCCTCGTCGGAAACGTGAAAAGGTATCACTCCGACGCGAGGAAAACCAACGCGAAGCCTTGGCAGTAGATGCTCATGTCCTGCACGACGCGCGTCAGCACTTTGCTGAAGGCGCTGCCGCGTCGCTTCGACTGCTCGACCTCGACCGTCGGCTCGCTGGAGCCAGAGATCGGCAGCATCTCGTCGCGCGTGAAGTTGAGGTCGAGAGAGTTCAGGAGGCCGCCCTGGCCGGAGAGCTGACGGACCATCTCGCCCGAGGGCAAGGAGGCGAGAAACGCGCGGGGGTAAGCGTTGCCGGAGCGCCGGAGGTAGTCGCGACTGTCGACCTGGAGACTGCCGAGAAAGTCCTCGACGGCCTCGACGGCCTCGACGGCGCAAGACGAAACCGCTTGGATCGTCGTGCTCTCTTCGGAAGACTCGGCTCGCGGGTCGACGATCCCGAGCAGGTTGCCCTCGGCGACCGCCTCGGTTCCCTGCATCGCGAGAAACTCCACGTTGACGCCGACGCCGGGCTCCTCGCGCTCGAAGTCGAACTCGAAGCGAAAGCGGTGAAGCATCGACTGGCTGTAACGTGCCGGGGCGCGGAACTTGATGCGAAGTCGCTGGGCTCGGAAGCCCGTGAAGAGGATCTCGGGGAGGAGAATGATGCGGGCGGCCGTCATCGCGCCCGGAACGATGTCGCCGTCGAAATGGATCGGATTGTCGTCGCGCGTCGAGCGCGCGAATCGTTGCCCCGATGCCGGATCGATCTCGAAGCGTTGCAGGACGGAAAAGCCGCCCTGGACCGCGAGAGACGGAGCACCCGTATCGAGCCCTGGAAACCCGATTTCGGGACCGGGCAACCCGATTTCGAGACCGGGCAACCCGATTTCGAGACCGGGCAAGCCGTTCGAATCGTCTTCCGCTTCCCAGCGGCTGGCATCCGAGGAGCTCTTGGTCGGCACCAGCGCAGGCTTCGAGCTGCGACCTCGAGCGTCGCGCAGAGTGACGCCGTCGCGGGTCAGCGCGAGACGATCGACTTCGAGCACAACGTTGGAAGATGGTGTCGTTGCCATACGAGGAAAGTTTGGCGGCTCCGG
>CAYZGY010000257.1:0-9574 GCA_964478085.1 uncultured Planctomycetia bacterium | reverse complement strand
TCGCGTTCTGTTTCGTGTGGACCGACATTGCGGGATCGGGCAGCGTCTGGGTTGTTCGCCGTGACGAAACTCGCTGGATCGTCGACGCGGACCTCGCGCCCTGGGACACGCCCGAGAATCCCGAAGGCTTCGCGATGGATCTCGAGCTCTCGGGAGCGACTCTGACCGTCGCGCATCCCCTCGAGACCGTCGGCAATCGACAGAACGCGGGAAAGCTCTACTTCTTTCGGCGGATCGGCACGCAGTGGCTGACACAGACGACCATCGCCCATCCCGAGCCGACGCCCGAATCGTTCTTCGGCCGCACGATTACCTATAACGCGGGTCGTCTGCTCGTCGTCGCCGAGAACAGCCGCGCGCTTCCCGGCGAGCTCGGCGGCAGCCAGATCTACGTCTACTCGTTCGAAGGTGGCGAGTGGATCATCGTCGATCGCCTGCGCGAGACTCGCGGCGAACGCCGGCTCCGCTTCACGGGGAGCATCGCGATCGAGGGTGACTGGTTGGCTGCGAGCGCGACGGACGATCCCGGAGGAGCCGGCGCTGCGGGAGCCGGTCTCGATCCGCGCGAATCGATCCACCTCTACCGACGAACGGGCGACTCCTGGCGACTCTTTCAGGCGAGCGACCCGACCGAGTGCGCCCGCGGCCGCGTCACGCCGGACGGCCGCGCGACGTCCCTCGCGAGCTCGAACGACCGCCTGATCTTTCCGACCGTCGAGGACGATTCGGATGGCGGGCTCGCCGAACGCCGACTCGCGTACTACCGATTCGACGGCAAGCACTGGAGCGAAGCGTGGCGATTCGCGTCCCCCGAAGGCGACGCGTCGGGTTTCGCCTCGGCGGCGACGATCGAAGACCGAGTCGCGCTCCTCGGCTCGTCGAATCCCGGGACGCTTTCTATCTTCACGGTCTGCAGCCCCTCCTGCTCAGGCGCCAGGAGCACCTCGTCGTCCTCCGCGTCGACCGGATTCCTCAGTCGCGCGACGATCCACGTGCCTCCACAGGCTCACATGACCATGACGGCGGAGCTCCTCGACGCGGGAGAGGGCGCAGACGACCGACTCTTCGGCACTACGCTCGGCACGGAGGTCGTGCTGGACGCACGCACCAGCGACCCGGGCGAAGCCTCCTCGATCGATCAATTCGAGTGGGGCTTCGGGGACGGTTCCCGCGCCTTCGAGGCCGTCGCAGCGAAGCGCTTCTCGGTTCCGGGTTCGTACGAGATCTCTCTCGATCTGGTCGCCTCCAACGGAGTTTGCCATGCGAACGCCGCGACCCTCGAGGTCACCTGCACCGACGACGTCGGCGAGGACTGGAGCTCGAGCTCGATCGGCGCTCCGTCGTCCCTCGGCGCGGGCCGTGTCGACATCGACGAGATCGACGGGACGACGTCGCTCGAGATCTGCGCGCCGCTCGCGCGCGAAGGAGAGTCGGAGAGCGAGACGCCGGTCCACCTCGTCCATCGCCTCGTGCGAGGGAACTTCGATGTCGACGCGGCCGTCGAGCGCCTCTCCCCACGGATCCTCGAAGCCCGAGCCGGTCTGACGATCCGCGCGAGCCTCGACGGCGAGGCCGCCTTCGTCTCGGTAATGCTCGAGAATCGTGACGCGAACGGTCTGCCCGACGATCGCGTCATCCTTCTTTCGCGATCGATCGAAGGCGGCCCCGTCGAACGCGTCGAGGTCTCGGTCGGCGAGCCGCGTGCGCCGGCGTTCCGGCTCGCTCGCGAAGGCGACCTCGTCAACGTGCTGTTCACCACGACGGGCGCGAGCTTCGACGAGCTCGCCACCCTCATCGTGGAGCTGCCGCTCGACGTCGAGGTCGGCGGAGTCGCCGAGGGGACGAGCACGACCGAGCACGGATCGCGTCTCAGCTCGCGCGCACGCCTCGTCGACGTCGACTTGCGGCGACGCACGCCGGCCTTCGTGCGTGGTGATACCGGCGCGGACGGAGAGCTCGAGCTCTCCGACGCGATCACGCTGCTGACGTTCCTGTTTCGAGCCCGTACGCCGCCACGTTGCCTGCTCGCCTCCGACGTCAACCTTGACGGCGGTGTCGATCTGTCGGACGCTGTCTTTCCGTTGAGCTACCTCTTTCTGGGAGGCCCCCCGCCGCCGGCTCCGTTCCCGGACTGCGGCACGCTGCCTCGCGAGGAGGGTCAGCTTCCCTGTGACGACGAGCTGACCTGCTCTTAGCACTTAGAGGGCTTTCGGGAAGCCCCCCTCGATCACGCTTCGCGCGATCGATTCATCCCCGACCAGCTGGGTTCTTCCGATCGAGCCCGTTCTTCTTTGGCCGACGACTCACGGGAGGTTTTCAATGAGTCGAAGGCTCCACGGTATCGCGTTCGTGCTGACGGTGTCGCTCGCCCCTGACGCACTCTTCCCTCAGATCAGCTTCGAGAAGTTCTCGGAGACGCGAGAGCTTCAGCTCAACGGTTCCGCGATCTTCCGGTCCGGTGCGCTTCGAATGACGCGCCCCTCTCCGGCTCGAACCTCGGCCGTCTGACATCGCACGCGTCAGCCGATCGCGCTCGGCTGGAAGACTCGCTTCCGCTTCCGCTTCCGCATCACACCACTCTCGGCCGATCTTCGACCGGCGGACGGGATCGCCTTCGTCCTTCAGAACCAGTCGCTCGGTGCGATCGGCACAGGTGGATTCGGGCAGGGATACTCGGGGGTCACGAACAGCCTGGCCATCGAGCTTCATCAACTTCCTCTTTCAAGGGGGCGATCTTCGTTGTCTCGACGACGCCGTGCTCGTCCTTTCGTTCCTCTTTCGTGGCGCGCCGCCCCCCAGCGCGCCCTCCGGCGACTGCGGCGAGGAAGCGGCGAGCTCCGCGGAGACTTCGTCGCCGAGATCGAGCTGCGAGCCCAGGGATCCGTCGGGATCATCGAGGCGTCCGGCGAAGGGAAGCTGCTGCAGGTTCCCCACACCGCCGGGGCAGGAGCCACGGCCCAAGGAGAAACCATCCGCTTCCAGCGCTCCGGAGATCAGCTCGAAGCCTATGTCGGCGAGAAGAAGGTCGGCCTGAAGAACCCGAACGGTCGAGGCACACCCGACATGCCCTGCCGACTGATCGTCACGCTCCACGCCGACAAGAGCTGCGCGATCGAGAGAGCGTTCGTCGTCGCAGCTCCCTGATTCCAGCCGAGACCGAGAGCCTCAAAAGCTGCGCTTCTTGCTCTTCCAGCGCACGCCCGAGATCCGCAGATCGAAGCCGAGATCCGAGCTCGTCGCGCTCGCCTGGTGCAGCTCCACCGCGAGAACGATCTCCTTCGCAGGAGGCTTCGACTGGAGCACGTGGCGATTCCAGCGCGTCTCGGTGCTTCCGCTGGCCGCGCTCGTCGCGTGCGTCGAGTAGACGATGTCCCCACCCGGCATCTTGTAACGCGTCTGCTCGACTCCATCGAGGTAGAGCACGAGCCCGTCGTCGCAGACGAACTCGACCGTGACGACGTCGTACTGGGCGACCTCGGCACCATCGAGCTTCACGCGGAAGTAGTACGTCGCGTGCTTCTTCGAGGAGTCGGAACCGTAGGAGAGCTTCGTCACCTCACGGTCGTCACCGTAGCCGAAGTGCGCCTTTCCCTCGGGCCACTTTCCATCGTCGTACGGCGTCGCTCTCCACTCCGTGCCGAGGTCCTCGCCCTTGTCGTGGTAGCGCCAGACGGAACCCGAGGCGAAGAGGTCCTTCGTCTCGAGCTCGAAGCGATCGGTCCAATCCTTCGCGTAGCGCGCGAGATCGGCCGGGGAGACGAGCTCGACCCAGTCCGGAACGCCGCGTTCGCGGAGGTGCTTCTCGAAATGGCTCGCCGTGATGACGGGGAAGAGCGGACTCTGCTTCAAGACGGCGCGAGCTGAATCGTCCGGCCCGAAGAGCTGGGCGAGCTCCGACTGCGCGTACGAACGCAGGATCGTCGTCCCCCCGCTCGAGCGAACGGCGTTCAGCGGATCTTGCGCGGTCTCCGGATTCGCGACCACGATCGGGGCGGTCGGCAAGCTCTCGTCGAACGCGTAGAGCTCGAGCTCGGACGCGAGGTCACCGCCCGAAGGGCTTCGCCGATAACCGGCACCATGACGCGAGAGCAGCTCTTCGAGTGCCGAGTGGTACGCCACGATCGCATCACCACGGGCCGGGCCAAAGGCCTTCGCGAAGACGCGTCGATCGATGATGCCGATCTCGCCGCCACCGACGCTCGACTTCGCCCCGACCGCGCCGGCGAGCGCGTGCGAGCGGCCCGGGAAGAGATCGAGCAGCGCCGCTGCGTCGAACGAGACACCGAGCGGTGCGCCCGAGAGCTTCTCGGAGACCTCCGAGGCCCCACCGAGGTACGAGAGCGTCGCGGCATCGTGCTGATCCGCCAGGAGCGCTACGTAGAGCTTCCCACGCTCGACCCGCACGGGCTGCGGCTCCGCAGGCGCCTCGGCTTTCGGTCTTCTCGAGAGCGAAAGCAGCGAACCATTCCGAAGAGTCTCCGACGTCGTCTCCCGCGACTCGACCACGCAGGGGATGAACGGCTTCGCGTGTCGGGAGAGGAGGCGAACACCGGCCGCGCGGCCGATGCCGAGCGTCAAGCCGTTGCCGAAGTACCCGAGAACCGGCGTCGCGACAGGCGTCTCGGCGAGCCATGACTCGATGTCCCTTCGGATCCGCGAGGAGCCCGTCGTCTGCTGTGCACGATCGGACGGACTCGGCGGCCAGAATGTGAACACCCGGCGCGCGATGAGAAGGTCCCGGAGCTCCCACGCCTCGGTGACGGGTGGGTAGACCGCCAGCACGCCCTTGGGAAACTTCGGCCAAAGCTCGCTCGCGACGAATTCCTGCTGCGCCTCGGGGCTCGCGAACCGACCACGCAGGTCGTGAATCACCTCGAGCTCGTGCTTCCCGATGTCGCGTGGGTACGTGATCAAGACCCCTTCGAGCGCGGAGAGCATCGTCGCGACGTTGAGCGACCCGTGGAGGAAGGGGTCGACGACGACCGCGCGGCGGTGACCGACCGCAGCGATCACGTCGGCGAGCTTTCCGTCAGCGACGCTCTCGACGCCGCCCTCCGCGTCGAGGGCAGCGACCGCGTCCTCTCGAAAACCGGCGTCGATCGCGCAAGCTCCCGTCTCGCCACCTCGATGAAGAAGACCCTGCGCGCTCGCGAAGAGTACGCGCTCGGTGTCCGAAAGATCGGTCACGTCCACCGTGAGGACCTTCGTCGGCATCGCGGGCAGATCGCCGAAGAGGCTCCGTGGCTCGCCGCGCAGGACGAGCTTTCGCGTGGCACGCGGCGTCGCGTCGACGGGCTTCGAGACGATCGCCTGGAAGGTCTCGTCGTCGATCCGCCCCTTCTTGCGCAAGGACCAAGCGCTCGAGCGCACGACGAGCTCGCGCACGAGAGCCTCGCCGACCCGCCGGCCAGATTGCCAGAGCGGTCCGGTGCCGAGGCAAACGTCGATCGAGCCCTTCGACTTCTCGCCGTCATACTCGAAGACGGCCGCGAAGGGCCGCGCTTCTTGCTCCTCGAACGTGATGATCGAGCGGACCGTCACCGCCTCAGGGAGTCCGTCGACGTTGAAAGCACGCGGCTGCACCCCGCGATCGATCTCGCGCCCCGTGCGCAGATCGTCCCAAGGCAAGCCCTCGAGCCCGAGCGTCTTCGCGAGCGTGCCAGGCGTCAGGAGACGGCGAGACGTGTTGTGAAAGCGAGCCGCGCCGAGGTACTCGTCGTGCGTCGGCGTCGCGAACTCAGTCACCCACCCGCTGTGGCGCGCCCACGGACGATAATGCCGCCACGCGCCGTGCGGCGAACGAGCGCACCGCCGACGGTACGGGCCGCCGAGATGGACGACCACGCCCCCGGCCTCACGGTAACGGCGCAGCGCGTCGAGAGCGCCGAAGGGGAAGCCCGCGCCGTATGGCAGAACGAGCACGGGACACTTCGTCGCCGAAAACGTGACCTTGTCTCGAAGGCCGTAAATGCCGATCGGCTGGGCTCGCAGCCCGGCTGCGCGAAGGGCCTCGACGAGCCTCTCCGGATCGACCTCGGCGATCGCCTCGTCGTAAGGAAAGCCGTCTTCGGAGAAGACCGCGATGTCGGTGTCCACAAACGGCTTTCGACGAGTCTCGACGATGGGCGTGACGCCCTCGCGCGAGCCGAGACTGATCGCGAGAACCTTGGCCATCGGCGCTTTCGGCAGCGTGATCGCCCGCAGCTTCTTCTGCGCGGGAATTGGCGCGTGCTGGAGCCAGAGGCGCATCCGACCGCCGCGCGGTTTTTGCTGCGAGTTCGTCGGCACGAACGAGTACGCGATCTCCTCGCCGAAGATCGGCAGCGCGAACCAGTCGGAGAGCCCGAACGGTGTGCGCGCCGTGCTGCCGTCCGCAAACTCGAGCTCGATCCAGTCGCTCTTGTCACCGTTGTGCGCCGAGCCCAGGATGAAGATCGAGTTGAAGACCTTCGCCGTGCGGACGTGAACCCGCTGGCCCTTGCACGCGATCAGATTCTTCTTCGCCGCCGTGGTGTCGGGCACCAGGAAACGAACCCGCCCGAACTTGACCGAGTCGACGTGGACGACCTTGCGACTCGGCATCTGATCCGAGACGAAACCGTACCCCTTGCGCCCGAACGTGCCGTCGTTCGCTTTCGCGTCGCTCAGAAAGCCGTCGACGTCGAAGTATCTATGAAGGTAGAGGAACTCCTCATCGGCGGCGAAGAGGCTGGCGGCCGAGAAGAGGCAGGCGAGACCGGCGACAACTGTGCGATGAACTCGGCGCATGCGTTCCTCGTATGGAGACGAAGGTTTTCCTCGTCCCATCGTAAGTCACGTTGAACGCCGTGCCAGCAGGTTCTGAATCAACCCGCAGCAGTCGCGACACGTTCAGCTCTGCTGATTCGGGTGAATCGATCGCGCGCAGCGCGAGCGAGAGGGGGCTTCCCGAAAGCCCCCTGAAAAGAATCACAGCCCTAGGCCAGCGCAGTCCAGATCGTCATCCGGCGTCGGGTCGAGACCCGGGTTGGGGAACGGCTCCGCGGGGCGGATTCCCTGCCGAAACAGGAAGTTGAGCGTCACGAGCGGATCGGTGAGCGTGATCACACCGCTGTCGTCCACGTCCGCTGCGTCGAGACACGCGGGCGGCTCCCCGCCGCTGAAGAGGAACTGCAGCGTCGAGACGGCGTCACTGACCGTCAGGGCCGAGCCGAAGTTGCCCGAGCGGGAACCCGAGAGGTCCGCGTCGCCACGCAGGAATCCGGCGACGAAGTCGACCTCGACCGAGCTGGGGTCGAAGGAGCGCGCCGTGCCGTTCGCGACGTCGACGACGAGGTCGACCGACGGAGCACCCGGCTCCGCGCTGAGGTCACCCGTGAAGCTGACGGTCGCCGAGCCTTCAGCGTCCGCTTCGACGCTGTAGGTCGCGTCCATGACGTGCGTGTCGCCCGCGGGAATCGAGTCGCCGCTCGACGCGGGAAGGATGAGCGCAACGATGAACCCGTTGCCGCCCGAGGGGCTCGTGTTCGCGACGAAGAAGTCCGAGTCGGGCGCTCCACCGGCGATGGCGATGAGACGCGCGGACGGGCGAACGCTCTCGATCGAGATCGGGCCATCGTGCGTGACGCCGAACGAGAATCCCGTGACAGCGACGTTGCTCGAGACCTGAATCGGCAGCGTGAACTGGGCGTTCGGCGAGCCGACGTAGTCGCCCGGCGCCACCTCGACACTCGACTGAGCCGCCAGTTTGTTGGAGCCCAGCGCGGTGCTGACGAAGATGAGACAGAAGAGAGCAAGCGCGAATCGAGACGTGCGAGCCGAGAACATCAAACCATTCCTCCGTTGAATCCTTCTCGATCCCGGCGACTTACGGATCACCTCGAGGAGAGAAGGGATGAGACGCTCTGGGAGACCCCGCAGAACGCTTCGATTGTACCGGGTCGAAAGATCGGTGTCAGCGCGGATTCCGATCGGCGGGCCCCCTGTTCGGGGCCTCCTGGACGAATTCGCGGCTGACTCATCCCTAACTCGCGCTATCTGCCTACTGGCAAGCCCGCTACCCGCCTACGGGCACGACGGCGAGCTTTCGCTGCAGTCGAGGTCGTCGGGCGTCGTATCGACGCCGCAGGCGAGGAACGGATCCGGGAGAGCATCACCGCGCTGGAACTTCCACATCAGGAGGAAGATTCCGTCGGTCATGCGGATCTCTCCATCGTCGTCCGCGTCGTAGGCATCGGGACAGTCGAACGGCTCCGCCAGCGCCATACCCACCGCCCACTGCAAGATCAGGACGGCGTCACTGACATTGTGACGGGCGTTCCCATCCGCGTCACCGCGCTGGAACTGCACCAGGCTCTCCTCTTCGATCACGAGGAGCTGGTGAGCGTCGCAGGGATCGTTCGAGCTCGTCGCCGGGATCGCGTTCTCGTTACTGTCGAGATCCGAGACGTAGCCGACGAAGAAGCCCGAGCCGCCGACACCAGGACGCATGTCGAAGACGAGGAAGTCGCCGTCGGAGAACGGGTCGAGCGCCGAGCCGCGACTCAAGGTCGGAGCTCCGGCGACACCGAGAGCCTCGTTGAGCTCCTCGGGATCGATCGACGCACCGGCGTTGTCCGTCATCAGCACCTCGACGAGGCGCTCGTTGCTCGCGCCGAGCTCGTCGGTGAACCGATATCGGGTACCTCCGTCGACCGCCGTCGCCGAGACGCCGAACTGGAATCCGAAGAGCGGGCGCGCATTGCGGCAGGAGATCGAGATGCCCGAACCGTCCGAGACGAACGTCTCGCGCGTCGGGCGATCACCGAAGAAGAAGGCGAAGTCGGCCTCGACGCACTCCTCGGGCTCGATATCGAGCTCGACGACGAGCCACTCACCGAGCTCGCAGACGTCGGGATTCGTCGTCGCGGGGATCTTGTCCTCGTCGCCATCGAGATCGGAGACGTAGCCGACGAAGAAGCCGGGGCCACCGACGCCCGGATCGAGATCGAAGGCGAGGAAGTCGCCGCCCTCGAACGGAGCGAGCGTCGAGCCGCGCGTGATGTTGATCACCGTCGGCGTCGGCGCGCGGAGCGTGTTGACGGCCGACGGGACGATCGACTCGCCGCGGTCGTTCGTGAAGAGCATCTCGACGAGACGACGGCGGTCGGTGCCGAGCTCGTTCGAGAATGCGTAGACGAAGTCGTCGCCATCCGGACGGATCGAGACGCCGAACTGGAAGCCGAAGAGCGGGTCGGCGCTGCGGCCCGAGACCGCGAACCCGGTCTCGTTCTCACCGACTCCGACCTCGCCCGCGAGCGGGGCCTTGCCGAAGTAGACGCCGTTCTCCCGACAGTCGACGTCGCCTCGCTCCACCTGGACGACGAGCAGCTCGTTGAGGAAGCAGCTGCCGTCCTGGGTCGCGGGAATCGTGCTGTCGTTGCCGTCGAGATCGGAGACGTAGCCGACGAAGAAGCCGGGGCCACCGACACCGGGCTCCGTGTCCAACGAGAGGAAGTCGCCCGGGCTGAAGCCGCGCGTGGCCGCTCCACGCGTGACCGCGCCGACGGCCGCGGTGTCCGCGATCAGCTGATTCGGAGTCGCGGGCGGGCTGCGC
>CAYZGY010000256.1:8116-9587 GCA_964478085.1 uncultured Planctomycetia bacterium | reverse complement strand
CGGCATGCTCGAGGTGGACGCGACCCATGACTGGCGGCGGGCGCTCGGCGCCGTCGATCGTGTCGATGTGTCGCCGAACCCGTCGGCGGAGGCCGGCTCCCAGCCGAGCTCCGGCGACTCCGAGCTGGTCAGTTTCAAGCTTTGAAGTCCGCCTTCGACCGGCTGCACCGCTCCGTTCAACGACGGATCCACGACATGGAGTGGGGGTCGCTCAGGCCGATCCAGGTGGACGCTATCCACCACCTGCTGGATGAGCGCGGCGACGGCATCATTGCCGCGCCGACCGCGGGCGGAAAGACGGAGGCCGCCTTTCTGCCGATCCTGTCGTCGATCGCCGACGACCACTCCGATGGCGTTCGAGCGATGTACGTCGGACCGCTCAAGGCTCTGATCAACGATCAGTTCCGCCGCGTCGGTGACCTTTGCGAACGCATGGAGATGGCTGTGCACCGATGGCACGGCGATGTGACGAGCTCCGCCCGACAAAAGCTGCTCACACGCCCGTCGGGCGTCCTCCTGATCACACCGGAGTCACTGGAGGCGATGTTCGTGTTGCGCCCGACGAAGATGCGGGGACTGTTCTCGAAGCTCCAGTTCGTCGTAATCGACGAGCTGCACGCCTTCATTGGCGGGGTGCGCGGCGCTCAGCTTCGAAGTCAACTTCACCGACTCGACGAACGGTGCGAGGGCGTCGAACGGCGCCATCCGCGAGGAGCCGAAGGCCGTCCAGCTCGACTTCTTTCAGACCGCTCGCGAGGATGTCCTCAAGGACATCAAGAATCTCGACCTCGATGCGACCACCCCACTCGAAGCACTCCAGCTTCTGGCCGAAGTTCGCAAACGAATCGTGTAAACCACGGCCTGCCCCACCGCGAGGCGTGACTCTTTTCTGCGCAGGCGGTATGGTTGGTGTTCTGGGAATGGAGCCCGCGCAGGGTCGGAAGGCGGCCTCGAACCGAAGCCGCACGCGAGCGTTCAAAACCCATAAGCTATAGTTCAGATTCGCACGCGAGCTCCCGGAACGGGACCTCGAAGGAGCCTCTCCGATGCATCGTCGGATTCACCGCCTCGTGGTGTTGGCCGCAGCAATCGGCCTCGCTTTCTCGTGCCTCGGAAACGTCTGTGAGGCGCAACGAGCACCCGGGCCGAAGACCCAGGCCGAAGTGCTCGAGCTCATCAGAAGCGCGCGTCCGATGCCCGTTCCGACTCGGCCAGCATCTGCGCCACAGGCAAACGGCGGCGGCGCTGCGAACGGCGTCGACGACTTGATCTCCTTCGACCTGCGTACGCGCACGATTCGTCGTTTCTCCTCGTCCGAGCTCGAGCCTTTGCCAATCGAGCTGCAAGAGTCGAGCGGCGGACTCGGTGCGCGCGACGGCTCGATTCCCGAACTGTGGCGAACTGGAGGCGGGGACCTCGCAGGCGGCGGCGCGAACGTCGGCGCGGCGCGCCGGTCGCTCCTCTCGGTGTC
>CAYZGY010000256.1:0-8106 GCA_964478085.1 uncultured Planctomycetia bacterium | reverse complement strand
CGGCTCTCGAGGCCGTCGACGACCCCACAGCGTACCCGTTCACCCCCCACGTGAAGATCTTTCTGTCAGCTCTAGATGGATTCGGCAACCTGATCACCTTCCAGTGCTCGGGGACCTTGATCGATCCCTTTCATGTTCTTACCGCGGGGCACTGCGTTTACCTCCACGATGAGTTCAACACGTTCGCTGAGTCGGTCACGGTGATCCCGGGTTACGAAAGCGGTCAGTCGCCTCTTGGAATCGCGAACGCGACCAGCCTGCAATCCTGGTCCGGCTGGATCAATCAAGGCGACTTCGACTACGACATGGCGATCATCGATCTCGACCGTCCGATTGGCGCGATCACCGGCTGGCACGGCTACGCGTCTCGATCGACGTGTAGCTTCTACCGCACTACCGATTTCACGAACCCCGGCTATCCGGCCGAACTGCCGTTCGACGGCGAATCGATGTACAGCTGGAACGGGACGTTCGACGGCTGCGATGGCCTGCAGGTCTACTTCAATCGACTCGCCTACGGGGGTCAGAGCGGAAGCGGAGCCGTACGATTCAGCGACGGCGACTCGTTTGCTCACGCGGTGCTTTCCAACGGCACGGGTACGCGCACGTGGGACGTTGCGATCAACGGAGAGAAGTTCACGGCCATCGACTCGATCTACATTGGCGCCGACAAGCCCGACACGCCCGACTTGATGCCCCTCGACGTCCAGCTGGGAAGCGCGAGCATTCCTTCCGGTCAAGCGGTCGACGTGAGCTACCTCGTGCTCAATTACTCAACCGAACCCATCGATCAGACGGTGTCTGTCGACGTCTACCTCTCGGGCAATACGTCGATCTCGGAAACGGATCGACTGATTCAGACTCACGAGTTCACCTACTCGTTCGATCCCGTCAGCACGACCCGCGTCGAGGTGCCCGGGGGCATCATCATCCCACCGAGCACGTCTCCAGGCGCGTACCACGTGGGCGTCATCCTGTCGATCGAGGATGCCGACACGGACAACAACGACAGCAGTGGCACGAACACGGCCTCGCTCCGAGTCGACGAAGGAGCCTCCCTCTCGTGCAACGGTCGAGACCTCGTCGACACGGCGACGATCTTGCCCGGTCCTTCCGTTCAGCAAACCACAGGGGCGGTAAGCCTCGACGAGGCGCGGGCCTGCTCGGTCGATATCACGACCGAAGCGGACTACCTCTTCACGCTGTGCGGCCCGGACGGTTCGGCTGACTTCGACTCGTGGCTCTGCCTCTTCGACCACGACGGACTCCTCGTAGCCAGCAACGACGACAAATGCGGGCTCCAGTCGGAGCTTCGCGTCGAGCTCTCTCCTGGCACGTACCAGCTCGGCGTTTCGGCCATCGACGGCGACTCGGGCGACTACACGCTCGCCTACCAGCGCCTCGACAGCGAGACGGCTCCCGCACGTTTCCAGCTGGACTTCGATGCGCTCTGCGGAGAGCGTCGCAGCGGCCTCACGCAAGAAGCCTACGAGACGATCGTCGATTGCCGATTGACGACGAGCGACAACACGACAGGAACGGGCGTGAACGCCTGGTCGATCGGTGTCTCGTGCGACGGAGGACAGATCTTCGGCATCACGACAGCCGGCACGGTCGGCGCCGCTGATACGGACGATCCGCCCGGGCTTCGCCAAGGCGGTTTCGAGTTCAGTGAAGTAACCTCGGGACCCGGAAACGCGGGCGCCGTCTCGACGGTAATCCTCGACTTCGCCGCAAGCGTCACGCTGCCCGCCGAAAGCTCTGAAATCCTCGCGGAGATCGATGTTCGCGCGGTCTATCCAGAAGGTGGCGAGTGCCACAGCGTTCGCCTCCACTACCGCGACGGGCTCCAAGGATCCGGAACGCCGATCATCAACCAGGTGACACACGAATCCGACGAGTACTCGCCTAGCTCGAGCGACTGCACCTTCGACGTCTGCGGCGAGGATTCTTCCGTCGAGTTCGAGCTCAGCTTCGCGAACTCCTGCGAAGAGCAGCTCGACTTGCAGCCCGGCGAAACCGTGACCCGCTGGATCGACTGCGAGCTGACGACGCGCAACAACCCGATCGAGCAGGGCGCCAAGGGTTGGGAGATGGGCGTGCGTGCTCGAGGCACGGACGGCGCGATCGCGAGCATCGTCGACGTCACCCTCGACGGAACGGCGGGTGCCGATTCAGCCGTGGATCCCGCCGGCTATCGCCGCAGCGGCTTCGTCGTCAGCGAGTTGACATCGGGCGCCGGAAACGAAGGCGCCATCGCAGCGGTTGTTCTCTCACTAACCGAGGAGGTTTTCCTTCCGCCCCTCGGCACGGAGTCCGTCCTCAAGGTCGCCGTCGAAACGACCGCGCCGGACGTCAACCAGTGCTCGACCGTGCAGTTGACCTACGTCGACGGATTGGTCGGCCAAGGACAGCCCATCATCAACCGAGTATCCTACGGCGACTTCCAAGTCCGCCCCGTATTCCCCTCGCTCCTCAGCTGCTCCTTCGAGGTCTGCGGCATCGCAAAGCTCGAAAACTGGGTGAGCTTCGACTGCAACGGCGATGGCGACGTCGATCTGTCCGACCCGGTCTGCCTCCTTCAGTACTTGTTCAACGGCGCCGCCGAGCCCCAGTGCACGAGCGCGCTCGATTTCAACGGCGATGGAGACGCAGACATCTCCGACGCCGTCGCGGCACTCGCGTACCTCTTCAGCGGAGGCCCACCGCACACTTCAGGTCAGGGCTGCCAGCAGTTCGACGGCTGCGAGACGCACGTCGGATGCGAGTGAGGTCTACGCCGATCGCATCTTGAGATCGAACTGCAGCTTCACGATCTCCCGTATCACCCGCTCCGCATCCCAGCGCCGCGCAGGGTCGATCTCGAGCATCCCCCGCATCAGCGTGTCGAACCCGTCAGGAAACCCCTGAAGCGCCGTCGCCGGCACGCGCACCTGTTTGGCGCGATACGCCCGAATCAGATCCGGTCCCTTGAGCCCGGGAAATGCCGCTTCGCAGACGACCATCTCGTAGGCGATGATCCCGAGCGAGAAGATGTCCGATTTCGTCCCACCCGCTTCGCCCTTGCCGCGCTCGGGAGCGAGGTAGCGAGGCGTACCGAGAGCCGGACGCTTGCCGACCTTGTAGCCGCGCTCCTCGTCCGCCATCCGAAACGAGATGCCGAAGTCGGCGATCTTGACGTTGGCCGCGGTGTCCTCCGCGCCCATCTCTCCGAGAATCTCGTACCAGTTTCCGTCCCGTCGGAACCAGTCGCGCAGCACGGAGACGACCTCCTTGCGAGGGCCTTCGCGGCTCCCGAGCTCGCGGTAGATCGTCAGGATCTCCTGGTACATCTCGCGCACGAGATCGACCTGGTACTCGTTGCGCGCGAGGTGCGCACCTTCGAGGAAGCACTGAACCGCCTTCGCGTATTCGCGGCAACCGGCAAAATGCTGCGCGCGCAGATGGAAGAGCTCTGCGGACTCGGGCACGGGAACCGTCTGCAAGAGACGCGTGACCTTGCGGTGCATGTGCGGACGTTCGGGCGGCGGAACACGCTCCGCCATGTACCGCTGAAAAGTCACGTTGGTGAACCGGTACCAAGTGCGGCTCTCTTCCGTGAAGAATCCTTCGGCGAGCAGCTTTCGAAGCACGAAGAAGAGCGACGTCTCCTCGATATCGACGAGCTTCTGAAGCGTGTCGAAGAAAAACCGTTGGCCGATGAACGCGGCGGCCTCGAGCGCGCGCTGGTCGAGCTTTCCGTACGATCGATACTTCTCGTAGAGGTTCTTGCCCTCCTCGAGCTGGAGCTCGCGAAAGTTCGGTCGATACTGCACGACCGTCGAGGTCGAGTCGGAACGAAGGACGCCACGCTCGAAGAAACTCCGCAAGAGGTCGAGAACCCGCGCGAAGTTCCCCTCACTGAGCCGATAGAGATCGCTCGCGAGCCCCCGTCCGGCGAGCCCCTCGGGAAACAGAGCCTGAAGGTACCGCTGAATCTGATACTCGGTAAGCGGCCTGAGGTAGAGCTGCTTGCTCACCGGTCTCGTGCTCTCCGCGAGCACCTTGACCACGTCGTTCTGACGAATTTCCTCGGGATCGAGCGTCGCGACGAGCGTGATGGGCTTGTTCTCCATCAATGATGCGACGAACGCGATCAGCTTGCAGACGAGGGGCGCCGCCTTGCCGACGTCGAGGATGCGCATCACGGTCGGATGGTCGTTCTCGAGAAAGCGCTCCTGCAATCCCTCGACCATCTCTCGGAGCGTCATCTTCGTCAGCGTCACCTCGGGATGAAAGCGCGAGTAGAGGCGCGGGATTCCCTCGATGCGCGAACAGTCGAGCTCGAGAAAGCGCACTCCGCTCGAGGGGTCTTCGAGCCCCTGCACTCGTTGACGCTCACGCGCGAGAAACTCGCTCAGGAGACGATCCTTGCCCGTCCCCTCCTCACCCTCCACCCAGATGAAGAAGCCCCGGCCTTCACCGCTGCGCTCGAGGTAGTGTCGCAGAAAGCGCATTTCGGACGGTCGCTCGAAGTACGGCGGATCGACGAGAACGTCTTGCGGCGATCGCGTCTCGACTTGCCCGACGCGCCTCTCGATCTCCTCCCGCAGCCCGTCGTCGCTGGTCTTCGCCTTCGTTCGCCCTGCCGCGTTCGCCCCTTCGTCCGTGTCGAACTCGAGGATACTTTCATCGCCGACGTCGACTTCCGTTCGGGGCTTCGAGTCCTCCTCCTCGACCGTGCTCCGCCCCCCAGTCGATTCGACGAGGATATTCGCGGGCTTGATGTCACTGTGCACCACGCCCTGACGATGCGCGGCGGAAAGTCCGCAGGCCGCTTGTCGGAGAATCTCGAGCGTCTCCGTGGGAGAAAGCCGTCGACGCTTGAGAATCTCGTAGAGACTCTCCCCGCGCACGTACTGCATCGAGATGAAGTGCTGCTCCTCCTCGACGCCGTGCTCGTAGATTCTGATGACGTTCGGATGATCGATCTCGCGAGCGAGTACCGCCTCACGATGGTGAAAGTACTCGAGGAACGCTTCCTTTCGACCGATGTTCTGACGGATGAACTTCACCGCGACATCACGGCCCGACTCGTGGTCGATGCCGCGGTAGACCGCGCCCATGCCGCCTTGACCGAGCTTCTCTTCGAGACGGAACTTCCCGACCTCTCGAGGAAGAACTTCCGGCAGCTTTCGAATACGACGAGTGCGAGTAGCCGATTCGGAAGCCTCCTTCTCGAGCGTGCGGCTGAGCGGCTCGGTCGCGAACGACGAACGGGTCTGCGAATCGCCGCTCGACGTCGCGTCGTCGTCGCCATCGTCAGCAGACGTATCGCTCTCGAACTCGAGCTTCTCCGTTCCGATCTGAATCGTGTCACCGGGACTGAGCTGGCGCTCCTTGCTGAGCGGGTGACCGTTGATCAGCGTGCCGTTCGTGCTTCCGAGATCGAGGATGAAGTACCCGCTGTCGCGAGCCTCGATGCGCGCGTGGCGACGCGAAACTCCGCGAGCGAGGACCTGGCACTCGACGTCTTCATCCCGCCCGAGAACGACGATGTCCTCGAGCGGATAGTCGAGCTGACTTCCGTCGGTCTTCTTCCAGATCACTCGGGCCATTGGAGTATTCTACGGCCCTGGTGCTGACGAACAACGAGGCTCTCGAGACAAGCGCACCTGAAGACTCCCCCCCATCGTCGACTCGACAGGCGGGGACGGTCTTCACAAATGTCGCCATCGACGTCCGACCTCCTACGCTGCCGAGGCAGGAACAAGAGGCGATTCAGCCGCCCTCGCGCTCGATGGCGTACTCGAGGTTTTCCGCGCTGAGCGGAGCTCGACGCAGATCGGAGAACTCGGTCGGCGCCCAGGCCAGGCCGAGGCCGTTCGGCGTCTCTCCTTCGATCCAGTCCTCGATCGCGGTCAAGGACTCCTGGTACTGCTTGAGCTTGTCGATCAACTTCTCGAAGGCCGAGCCTTCCGAACGATTCACAACCATCGTACTCACCAATCCCTCCAGGTGATGCGCCCGACTCTTCTGCCGTCGGACGCACCGAAGATTATCATCCCTTCCGAGAATCGGCGAACGGGAGGTCGCGCGCGAGCTCCACGGCGGTCGCAACTGGTGCCTGGCACGCGAAGTTGCGACAAACGAAGGCTCGTGAGGAGCCGTCCTCGCTCGCCTTGCCCGCGAGGAGGGGAATGTCTCCCCAAAGCCCCACGACCTCCTCGGGGGCCCCCCCTGCGAGCACCCCCCACGCCAGGAAGCCCGCGTGAACGGCGTCGATGAGCTCTCGTCGGACAGCATCGTCCGAACGGCCGATGACCGCGACCTCGACGGGTGGCTCGAGCAGGAAGTCGATCGCGAGAAGCGACGACCCGAAGACCATCGGGACGTTTCCGATCGCCCCTCGGATACTTCGGAGTGCTTCCTCGGCCGTCTCGCGAAACGGTGCGTGCCCGGTCAATCGCTCCAGACGCAGCAAGATCAGCGCCAGAATTCCGCAGGGCGACGGCGTCGCAGTGTCGGTCGCGTCTTTTCGCCTCGCGATGACCGTCTCGTGTGCCTCCGACGTGAAAAAGAAGCCGCCGTCTTCCTTGTCCCGAAATCCGTCGAGCACGAGATCCGTCAGACGGCGCGCCTCTCGCAGATAGCGCGGATCGAAGGACGTCTCCCAGAGATCGACGAGCGCCTCGACGAAGTAGGCGTAGTCGTCGAGGAAGGCATCGATGCGACTCTCCCCATCCTTTCGTACACGAAGAAGACGACCGTTCTCTCCCGAAAGCTCCGAGAGCACGAGATCGGCGGCTCGACGCGCGGCGATTTCGTACTTCTCGTCACCGAGCACCTGTCGTCCGCGAGCGAACGCGGAGATCATCAATCCGTTCCACGCGGTCAGCACCTTCTCGTCGCGGAAAGGCCTCGGTCGTCCCTCGCGTGCGTCGTAGAGTTTCTGACGCGCATTAGCGAGGGTCGCCTCGGCCGCCGAAAGCCCGACCCCGCCCTCCTCCGCGCCCTCGGCGCGCGGACGCGTCACGTGTGCGATGCTCGTCGCGTGCTCGAAGTTGCCCGCCTCGGTGATGCCGTAGTAGGAACAGACGAGCTTCGCGTCCTCGTCGCCGATGACCTCGGCGACCTGCGAAGGAGTCCAGACAAAGAACACGCCTTCGCTGGACTGTCCCTCCGCATCGTCACTGTCCGCGTCCGTCGCCGAAAAGAAGCCCCCTTCGTCACTCGTCATCTCCCGAAGCACGTAGTCGAGCGTCTCGCGAGCGATGCGTTCGTAGAGAGGATCCTTCGTGAGCTGATACGCCTCGAGGTACGTCTTCACGAGAAGCGCGTTGTCGTAGAGCATCTTCTCGAAGTGGGGGACGAGCCACTTCGCGTCGACCGAGTAGCGGTGAAAGCCGCCGCCGATCTGGTCGTAGATACCGCCGTGCGCCATCGCCTCGAGCGTCTTCTCGCACATCGGCAGGATCCGCTCGCTCTCCTCGTGCCGACGCGCACGCAGCAGCATCGAGATCTCGACGGAGCGCGGAAACTTGGGCGCGCTGCCGAATCCTCCGTCCTTCGGATCGAACCGCCGGGCGGCGTCCTCGGCAGCCGCGCGAAGATCCTCGACGCCGGGCATCCCCTCGCCGCCGAGATCGTCCTTCGCCGAGAGCCGCTCGACGAGTGACGAGGCTGCCTCTTCGATCTTGCCAGGCTGCTCTTCGTAGAGCTTCGCGAGGTGCAGCAAGACGTCGGGAAATCCAGGTCGGCCGTAGCGTCGATCGGGAGGGAAATACGTCCCTCCCCAAAACGGCCTCAGGTCCGGTGTGAGAAAGACGCTCATCGGCCAGCCGCCCTGCCCGGTCAGAAGCTGCACGGCGTTCATGTACATCGAGTCGATGTCGGGACGCTCCTCGCGATCGACCTTCACGTTGACGAAGAGCTCGTTCATCACCGTCGCGATCGCCGGATTCTCGAACGACTCGTGCTCCATCACGTGGCACCAGTGACACGAGGAGTAACCCACCGAAAGGAAGATCGGCTTGTCCTCCCGTCGCGCGCCCTCGAAAGCCGCCTCGCCCCAGGGATACCAATCGACCGGGTTGTTCGCGTGCTGAAGCAGATAGGGACTCGTCG
>CAYZGY010000255.1:0-9676 GCA_964478085.1 uncultured Planctomycetia bacterium | reverse complement strand
GACGTCATCTCGACATCCGCCGATCCTCGGAATCAGAATCGTCCTCAGCATCCAGTTCATGCGCATCGTTGAGCCGCCCCGGCATGAAAACTCAATCCGGCAAGAAACCGCTCTGGCGAAGGCGCACTAAGTACAGCTCGCGCGCGGCGGAGTCTTCCTCGAGGTGCGACTCGATGTTCGCGGAGTAGAGCTCGCGGCCGAAGCTCGCCGGAAGGTCGGGTGGCGGGTCCTTGGTGAGGAGCGACTCCGTTCCGAGCATGCGAGCGAGGACCTGGTCGCCGAGGCCCGTCTGGAAATGGAGGCCGTCCCAGAAGTGCTCGAGCGTCGTCGTCGTGTCACCGGGTTGCGGAACGGTCTCCTCGGCGGGCTCACAGTGAACGGCGAAATCGAAGAGCCGCACGGGGCCTGCGGTGGAGGGGTTCGCGTTCTCCGTTTCGACGAGTCGGACGAGCTCGCGCTTCCAGTCTTCCCAGGCCGTGGGGTGCTGGCGTTGTCGGAGCTCGAGTCGCAAGCCGTGCGCCGGAGGGATCACGAGTAGTAGCTCCGTTCCGCGAGCGCGACACGAACGGATCATCCGTGCGAGCAGGACGAAGCGATCTTCGGCGTAGTTGATTTGCGCCGCGGCCCCGAGCAGCTCGAGCTCGCGCGTGAACATCCGTCGCCACGGCGTGCCTTCCCGTCGCACGGGGGTGAAGCGATGTCCTGCCGCGTCGTAGTTCGGAGTCTTCTCCTTCGTCCAATTGCGAAGAGCCTGCGCCGAGTGTTCGGTCGCCTGAGCGCCAAGGAGATTGCTGGCGTGGTACTCGAAGACGCCGTATCTCGGATTGAGGGGGCTCTGCACGTATACGCTTCGAGGGATTCGCGTGCGATCGAAGAGCTCGAAGTCGATGAAGAAAAGGACGCGGCGTGGGGGAGGCTCGGCCGCGAGCGCCATGCGTAGTGCGCCCGCTTGCTCGAGCAGCGCCGACCCCGCGAGGCCGAGGTTGTAGGTACGCGATCCGTCGAGGGCTCGCGAGCTCGGATCGAATCCCGTCGCGACGACGGAGCTGCCGAGAAGGACGGTCTCGTAGCCGCCGCGTCGAAGCGCTTCGGCCTTCGTTCGGCGGGTGCCGTTCGTGCCGCGGTGGTCCTCGATGCCGTCGAGCTCGACGAGACCGTAACCTCCGTATGGATCGATGAGGAGATTCCACGAGACGAGAACCGCGATCGCGGAGAGCACGATGACGGCTTGCGTCACGAGGAATCGTCGAAAGCGTCGCTCTCGGTTCGATCTCGCTGACTGCTTCGTTTCGCTCATGTGCTCGTCTCTCAGAATCGGAAGTAGATGAACTCGCCGACGCGCGACATCTGGATCAGGCTCGCGATGAACAGGATCGCGACGAAGAGCGACCAACCGACAGTCGGTCGCCAGCGGAATCGTCCGATCGCGAAGGGACCGATGCGTCGCGGGCCTTTCCAAAAGGGCGAGGCTCCGGCCGCTGGGCGATACGCGCGCAGCAGCTCCTGCGTGTTCGGGAGAATCCACGCGGCGACGAGAGCGACGACGATCAGGATCGCTCGCGCGGGCTTGAGCTCGCCGAGATCGAGAGACGTCGACGAGATTCCGCTCATCGCCGAGAGAATGCGCGAGGCGTTGTCGAGGGTCTCACACCGGAAGAGGACCCAAGCGAGCACGACGGCGAGGAAGGTCAACGCTCCACACCCGAGTCCCCAGGCGTGTCCTGATGGAGGCGTCTGCCCGCGCTTTTCGAAGATCGCACGCCAGCCGTGATTCACCATCAGGTACGTGCCGTGGAGGCCTCCCCAGATGACGAAGGTCCAGCCGGCGCCGTGCCACAGCCCGCCGAGGAGCATCGTGATCATCAGATTCGCGTAGCGACGCACCTTGCTGCAGCGGCCTCCGCCGAGCGAGAAGTACAGGTAGTCCCGCAGGAATGCCGAGAGCGTCATGTGCCAACGACGCCAAAAGTCGATGATGCTGCGCGCCTTGTACGGCGAGTGGAAGTTGAGCGGCAGACGGATGCCGAAGAGGCGTCCCATGCCGATCGCCATGTCCGAGTACCCCGAGAAGTCGAAGTAGATTTGGACGGTGTACGCGAGCGATCCCATCCACGCTTGTGCGAGGGTCAGTTCACCGCCACCGTCGTAGATCTCTCCGACGTAGCCCGATACCTCATCCGCGATGAGGACTTTCTTCGCCAGTCCGATCGTGAAGATCGTCCAACCGACCGAAAGGTCGCGCGCACGAAAGCGAAAGCCGCCCGCGGTAAACTGCGGCAGCATCGTTCGGTGGTGGACGATCGGCCCGGCGATGAGCTGAGGGAAGAACGTCACGAAGAGGCAATAGTGGATGAATCGGTGCTCTTCGGTCAGACCGCGGTAGGTGTCGACGAGGTACGCGATCTGCTGAAACGTGAAGAAGGAGATGCCGAGCGGGAGAACGATCTTCCACGTCGGCGAATCGACACCCGTCAGGCTCGCGAAGGTCTCGAGAAGGAACCCCGTGTACTTGAAGTAGCCGAGGAGCCCGAGATTGAGCACGACACCCGTCACGAGGAGGGGAAAGGTGCGACTTCGCGTGATCAGGCGACCGAGCGTGTAGTTGACGAGCACGGACGCGACGAGCGGAATCAGGTCGCGTGGCGTATTCCAACCGTAGAAGACGAGCGAGGCTGCCGCGAGACCCGCGATCGGCGGCCACGAGATGCCGCGGTCGCTCAGCCGCCGGCTCGAGAGGAGCCGAAATCCGACGAGCGTCAGGGGGAGAAACAAAAGCACGAACGTGTAGGAGCTGAACAGCACGGCGACCGGAGTCTACTCGAATTCTCGGCCCTTGGCGATGGGGTCGAGATCCGAGAATCTCACGTTCCGACGACTCCGGTGGACGCGAGGAGAGGGACATGCGACCCTTCACTCGGAGGAGAGGCGGAGCCGAGGTCCGCCGGTCGGAGGTTGCCATGCTTACGGAGCGACACCAGTCGCGGACGAACGCGTTTACGCTCGTCGAGCTGATGATCGTCGTCGCGATCATCGCGGTGATCAGCGCGTTCGCCGTGCCGAGCATCCTGACGGCTCGGTTGACCGCCAATGGCGTTGCGGCGCTGTCCGAGCTCAAGGGAATGATCTCCGAGGTCGAGGCTTACCGCGCGCGTTTCGGCGAGCTGCCTGCAGACTTCAACGATCTTCAGAATGCGGGTTACGCCGAAAAGTTCGATCCTGTTACGGTGAACGCCGCCTTCACCGAGGCCTACATGTTTCTCTACGTGCGTCTCGGCGTGGGGGGATCGTCTTTCCTCGCGCGGGCCCAACCACGCGTCCGTGGCGAGACGGGGCTGCGAGACTTCGCCTACATCACGGCGACAGGCACGCAGTTCGACCCTGCCGTGATGTACTACTCCGACGACGCCGGAGTGAATTGGCACGTCGTCGAGTAAGCGGAGATTATCCGAGCCGTCGTTGAGCGACGCGGCCTACTCGTTGTCGCTCTTCGGTGCCGGCGATTCGCTCTCGACCGACGTCGATACGTCGACGTCGATGATCGCCGACTCGACCGCGCGCAGCGCTTCGCCGACGACGCCTTCCGGTATTTCGCCGCCGCCCAGGCTCCGCGTCGCCGTGCTGAAGATCACTTTGCCATCGGCGCCGTCCCCGTGGAGATTGATCGCTTCGCTGAAGATCATCGGACCGCCCATGCCGCGCTTCTCGTGCTCGGGGAGGTTTTTGTAGAGCTCGTACTGATCGTCCGTGAGCGACTGCGCGAACTCCTCGTCGAACTGCTCGCGGAGAGCCTTCTCCTGCTGGTGCACCTGCTCGAAGTGCTTCGCCATCTGCGCGGGGTCACCCTGGATCGACGAGAGGATCGACTTGCCGTCCTCTCCGTGGTGCAGATTCTGACGCTCCTTTGCGTAGCGCTCGAGGAGGTCGAAGTAGACGTCCTTCTGTGCCGTGCTGAGCGACAGCTTCTTGCCGACCGAGTTGACGCGGAAGTTGTGCTTCCCGTAGGGTCCTTGGGCGAGCTCGCGATGCTCGCGGCGGCGGGCCTCGAACTTCTCGCGACGGCGCTGGTCGCGCTCGTCGCGCTCGTTCTGAATCACGTCGGCGACGAACTCGCGTAGGGCGGCTTCACCGGCTTCGTCCTGGAGGACTGCGGCGATTCTCGCGGGGATTTCAGCTCGAGCACCGGCACTTTTTCCTACCTCACCGACCCGAGCACCGCTCGCGATGACCTTGCCGCCAGCCTGCTTTCGAGCTTCTGCGGCCGCCCGTTGGTCTGCCTGCATCGTCGCGAGCTTCTCTAACGTCGTATCGAGCTTCGATTCGAGAGCATCGAACTTACGCTCGAGCTCGACGTAGCGGGCGCGCTCTCCGTCGCCGGCTTCGGCGGCCGAGGGAGGCTCGCTCACCTCGTTGTACACGTAGCAGGTCGCGACGGCGAAGAAGACCGAAAGGACGGGGATGAGGACGAGGCTCGCTTTCATCGATGGTTCCTCTGATGTGACTCCTCATGTGTCGATGGACTCCGGCCGTCCATCAGGTATTGAGCCTCACCGGAGCACAAGTCCTTTTCCCCTCGAATCGACCCCTGATCCGAGCCTTTGCCGCTGATAGAATGCCGATTCTTCGATTCTCTGGAAGATTTTCGGAAGCAGGCCTCATGAACGTCTCTAAATCCCGCTTCGGGCTCGCGCTCGCCCTCCTGTCCCTCGTGCTTCTCGTCTTGCTCTCGGCGCCCGCCGAGGCACAGAACCGCAAGAAGCGAAACCGCCAGCGCGGTCCGCGCGCGCCGCGCGATCCCGAATTGGCACAGTACGCGATCTACGCCAAGACCGCTCCTCGCGCCGAGGCCGCGAAGCCGGTCGAGACGAGCGCGCCGCTGCGGCTCGTGAAGGGGGACCGCATCGCGTTCATCGGGAATCTCCTCCTCGAGCGCGAGCAGCACTTCGGGCACTTCGAGTCGCTCCTCTACTCGGCTCACCCCTCGCTCGATCTCATCGTGCGCAACCTCGCGTGGCCGGCCGACACGCCCGATCTCCAGCCGCGCCCCGCGAACTTCGCCGACGTCGGGCAGCACTTGCGCCACGAGCGCGCCGACGTGATCTTCGCGTGCTTCGGCTTCAACGAATCGTTCGCCGGGGACGAGGGGATCGAGAGTTTTCGGTCCTCGCTGCGCGCCTACGTGAACGGGCTGCGCTCGAAGGCGTTCAACGGCGAGACCGCGCCGCGAGTCGTCCTCGTCTCTCCTATCGCGAACGAGAACGTCGCAGGCGTGTCGGCGGCCGACCTCAACAACGAGCGCCTCGCGAAGTACTCGAAGGTCGTCGGCGAGGTCGCGAACGAGCTCGACGTGCTCTTCATCGACGCGTTCTCGAAGACGCGCGAGCGCTTCGAGGGCACGCCTGGCGGTTGGACGATCAACGGCGTCCACATGACCGAGAAGGGCTACGAGTTCTTCGCGGGCTTGCTGTTCGAGGCGTGCTTCGGAAGGAAGGCTGACCCGGCGAGTGCCGAGATGCGTGCGACGATCGTCGACAAGAACCTTCAGTACTTTCGACGCTACCGGCCGGTCAACACGTTCTACTACACGGGCGGGCGCAACAAGTCTTACGGCTACCTCGACTTTCTCCCGGCGATGCGCAACTTCGACATCATGGTCGGAAATCGCGACCGTCGGATCTGGAAGCTCGCGCGCGGCGAAAAGGTCCCCGAGAAGATCGACGACTCGAACGTCCCGCCCCTTCCGAAGACGACCGAGAGTCGCGGGGCGAACAAGTGGATGTCGGCCGCGGATGAGCTCGCCTCCTTCCAGATCGATCCGCGATTCGAGGTCAACCTCTTCGCGGGGGAGGAGCAGTTCCCCGACATCGCCGCGCCGATCCAGATGCGTTGGGACGCGAAGGGGCGGCTCTGGGTCAGCTGCTCGACGACGTACCCGCACGTCTATCCCGGGAACGAGCCGAACGACAAGATCGTCATCCTCGAGGACACGGACGGCGACGGACGCGCGGACAAGTCGAGGGTCTTCGCCGACGACCTCCACATCCCGCTCTCGTTCGAGTTCGGCGACGGTGGGGTCTACGTCTCCGAGGAGCCGCACCTGACCTTTCTGAGGGACACGGACGGCGACGGCAAAGCCGACGAGCGACGCATCGTCTGGACCGGCTTCGGCTGCGAGGACTCGCACCACGCGCTCCACGATTTCGTCTGGTCGCCCGACGGCGACCTCGTCTTCCGCGAGGCGATCTTCCATCACTCGCAGGTCGAGACGCCGTACGGCCCGGTCCGCCAGCGCAACAGCGGCTGGTTCCGCTTCACGCCCCGTGAGCAGCGTCTCACGAGCTTCGGCACGTACCACAGCACGAATCCTTGGGGCGTCACGTTCGATCGCTGGGGACAGCACGTCGCGAGTCACCCGATCTACGCCGCCGCGTTTCACTCGCTCGATCCGCCGTACCCTCAGCAGCACCCGCGTCCGGCGGGGCTTCGTGCTTACTCCGGAACTTGCGGTCAGGAGTTCGTCGACTTCGACACCTTCCCCGAGGAGCTCGCCGGGGGCTACATCAAGGTGCGCTACAAGCCGACGAATCGAGTCGAGATCCACGAGTGGAACGAGACCGAGTTCGGCTTCGAGGAGAAGTACGTCGGCGACGTGATCTTCTCGAAGAACCTGAGCTTCATCCCTGTCGATATCCGGTTCGGACCGCGCGGCGCGCTCTACGTTTGCGACTGGTACAACCCGATCAAGGGGCACGCGCAGTATTCTCTCCGCGACTCTCGTCGAGATCGGCACTCGGGACGCATCTGGCGCATCACCGCGAAGGGGAAGAAGCTCCAAGATCCGCCGAAGATCGATGGCGCACCGATCGGTGATCTGCTCGACGTCCTCAAGCGCAAGGAGTACCGGTACCGTTACTGGGCGAAGCGCGAGCTGCGAGAGCGCGATCCGAAGGTCGTGCGTCTGGAGCTCGATCGTTGGGTGCGGACGCTCGACGAGTCGTCGACCGACTATCGCCATCATCAGCTCGAGGCGATCTGGACGTACCGCAGCATCGGAGAGTGGAATCCCGATCTCCTGCGTTCGCTGCTCGGCGCCGAGCTCCACCTCGCGCGTGCGGCCGGCATGCGACAGCTGCGTTGGAATCACTACGAGATGCCCGACGCGATCTCGCTCTTGCGCCGTGCGGCCAACGACCCGAGCCCGATCGTGCGCATGGAGACGGCGATCGCCGCGAGTCACATCGGCTCGAAGGAGGCGCTCGACGCGATGCTCGACATCGGCAAGCACCCGCGAGGCGGTCATCTGAGCTACGCGCTCACGTGTGCGCTCGGCTCACACAAGCTCCGGCAGCATTGGGAGGGCGACGACGCGTACGCCGACGTGCGTCACCTCTTGCGCGAGTCGAAGCAGAAGCGTCAGCTGCGCGAGCGGGACCGCGACGCCAAGCAGGCTCAGTTCGACACTCAGAAGAATCTCAAATCGGTTCGCATCTCTTGTGTTCCCGAGCGCATGAAGTACTCGGTCGAGCGGTTCACGGTACGCACGGGCCAACCGGTCAAGCTCGTCTTCGTCAATCCCGACGCGACCGATCACAACCTCGTCATCGTCAAGCCCGGCGCCCTCGAGGAGGTCGGCATGGCCGCGAACGACATGGCGAAGGATCCGAAGCACGCGAGCTCCGACTTCATCCCAGCGGACAAGAAGAGCCTCATTCTCGACTTCGCGCCGATGATCGGGCCGAATCGCGAGTCGCGCGTTCACGTGCTGCGCTTCCACGCGCCGAAGGAGCCCGGAATCTATCCTTACGTCTGCACGTACCCGGGGCACTGGGTCGTGATGACGGGCGAAATGATCGTCGCGGAGAATCTCGACGACGTCGACAAGCTCCTCGCCGAACGCGGCACGCCGACCTTCGTCAAGAATTGGTCCGTCGCTGATTTCGATAAGGAGCTCGCCCCCGACTCGAAGGTGCTCGAGGGGCGCTCGATCATGCGTGGCTACAAGACCTTCATCGACGCGCGCTGCAATCAGTGTCACGCGATCGGCGGTCACGGGGCCACGTTCGGACCCGACCTGACGAAGGTCACCGAGAAGTACAAGGGGAAGAAGCTGCTCGGACAGATTCTCGATCCGTCGAGCGAGCTCAACGAGACCTACCGCATCTACCAGTTCATCCAGAAGAGCGGCGCGGTCGATGTCGGCACGGTCGTCAAGGAGACGAAGGACGAGTACGTGATCGCCGCGAGTCTTCTCGATCCGAGCTCGCGCAAGAAGATCAAGAAGTCCGATGTCGCGCAGCGCGTCGCCTCGAAGATCTCGCCGATGCCCGAGGCGATGCTCTCGAACTTCAAGAAGGAGCAGATTCTCGACATCCTCGCGTTCATCGAGGCGGGCGGATACAAGCTCCCGGACGCGCTCAAGAAGAACCACCAGCACGGTCACCAGCATCATCACGAGGAGCCGTGAAGAAGCTCGGGGATGTCGTTCTGGGACTCGCGGTCGTGGGGGCGCTCGGCTGGGGGGCTTGGACGCGCTACGTCGAGTGGGAGGTTCTTCAGCAGCTCGAGTCGGAAGATCGCGCAACATGGACGGCGGCGGCCGAGCAGCTCCTCGACGAGGGGAGGATCGAGGCGCTCCCTGCGATCATGCGGGCGATCCTTCGACACGACCGCTCCGAGAAGTTCTCCCGGCCGCAAGTCTACCCGCGCCTCCACGAGTGGAGGCGGCGGCTCTATGAGGTTTTCCCATATCGCTGTGACTCGATCGTTCCTGTTCTTGTCGAGAGCCAGAGCCACGAAAACGAGGACGTTCGGTTTGCCGCGCGTCGGTTTCTCGAGTGAGGCGAGAGATTCGGCCTTTGGCGGAACCGCCTCTCCCTGCCTTACGGACTCGAGAGCTTCGACAGTCACCACGAGGATGTTGTCCAGGCGGCCTTCAAGTCCCTCGAGTTCGAGAAGGAGCTCGCGCAACCCGCCTTCCTGATCGTCGTTCCGATCGCGTCCCAGCTCCTCTGGCCGCTCTACGAGCTTCGAGTGTTTCGAAAGCAGCTCGCGTCGGAGGAGCACGCGGTGTGGTCCGGGGCGGCCGACGAGCTCATCGCGCGTGCAGCCGCTCTGTTTGTTCTCGCGCGCGAGGCTGACGTTGACGGTTTGGCGTCGACCGTCGGTCGCCTCGCGAGGCTGCGTCGTGGCCCCGAGCTCGTGCTGGAAGGTCTCGATCTCCTCGCGGAGCTCTCCGAGGTTGCTGAAGGGGCGATTCCCCCCCCCATACGCGGGCTTCGCCCCTGGCTGCGCTCGCGGGCGCAGCGTGAGAAGATCGCGGAAATCCTCGCGAATCACTCCGAGTGAGTCCCATTCCCGACTGCGCTGGCGCGTTCCGCCTCGTCGAGCTCTCGGTTATCATGCTCGTTTCGACGACGATTCTTCTGGTAGAGCTCTTATGCGAATGCGAACTTCGACGATTGCCTTCGGTGCTTGGATTCTCTCTCTCCTCCTTTCGGGAGTCGTCGCACGTGCGGACGAGCCCCTCGTCGGCGCGTATTACTACCCCTGGTATCACCCGCCGCGGGGAAAGTCGGGCGCCAAGTCGAAGAAGGACCTCGGTTGGATGAAGAGAGCGCTGCGCGGCCGTCTCTTGCCTCGGCAGATGCCGAAGCTCGGGGTTTACGAGAGTCGTGAACCG
>CAYZGY010000254.1:1805-9703 GCA_964478085.1 uncultured Planctomycetia bacterium | reverse complement strand
CGCCCCAAAGGACGAGCGTGTCCTCGAGCAAGCCACGCTCTTTGAGGTCACTCAAAAGCGCCGCGATGCCCTGGGAGCATTGCGCGGCGAGCTTGCGGTGCGTGCCCTCGATCTTGTCGTGGTTGTCCCACGGTTGCCCGGCTCCGTGCCATAGCTGTACGAATCGAACCCCACGCTCGAGGAGACGACGAGCGATCAGGAGCTGACGCGATTGGACCGAGTTGCCGTAACGCTCGCGCACCGTACGCGGCTCTCGGGAGTAGTCGAACGCATCCGAGGCCGCGAACTGCATGCGGAACGCCTGCTCGTAGGAATCGATGCGCGCCTCGAGCTTCGCATCGAACCCGCGCTCCACGAGGTGGCGACGATTGAACGTCTGGAGCAGGTCGATCTGCCGGCGCTGCTCCTCCACTCCTCGTCGCGGATTGCGAATGTTCGCGATGAGCTTCTCGACGGTCGAGTGGTTCGTGTTGACGAAGGCCCCTTCGAAACGACCGGGCAAGAACGCCGAGCGCCAATTGTCCGGGCCCTTGATCGGATGGCCTCCCGGGCACATTGCGATGAATCCGGGAAGGTTCTCGTTCTCGGTTCCGAGTCCGTACGTAAGCCACGATCCGAGGCTCGGACGTGGCAGGGTGTTGTCGCCGCAATTCATGAGCATCAGCGACGGCTCGTGATTGGGCAAATCTGCGTGCATCGATCGGATAACGCAGAGATCGTCGGCGTGCTCACCGAGGTGCGAGAAGAGCTCGCTGATCGGCAAACCCGACTCGCCGTGACGCCGAAACTCGAAAGGAGAGCCGAACGCCGTCCCCGTCTCGCGCTCCGTGATCAAGTTCGGCTTCGGAAGCTCGCGTCCGTGAAGCTTCGTCAGCTGCGGCTTCGGGTCGAACGTGTCGACGTGCGACGGCCCGCCGTTGAGGAAGACGTGAACGATGCGCTTCGCGCGCGGAGCGAAGTGCGTTCGGCTCGAGACACCAGCTGCTCCGTCTCCCTCCTCAGCCCGCACTCCGAGAGCCGTCAGCCCGAGCAGACCGAAGCCCATGCCCGAGCGTTCGAGCAGCTGTCGTCGGGAGATCGTCTGAGTCGGTTCGTTCATCAGTCGACGAAGAGGAACTCGTTCGATTGGAGAAGCACCTGCGCCAGATCCGACCAGACCGAGCCACGCGATTCCGCGCTCGCCCGGCCGGGGGGTCCAGCGAAGTTCTCGGCCGCGTCGTATCGCCGCGTCTCGCCATTCGCCGGTACGAGAGTCACGATCGGCGCCCAGCGAAACTCGTCGCAGAAGTGATTCTGTCGACGGTCGACGATGAAGTCCAGCGTGTCGCCGGCGCGCACGCGAACTCCTTCGCGCTTCGTCGGCACGCGACCGAGGTGCGCGACGAACGACCCGATCGCACCGTCGCGACTCGAAAGGATCACGCCGAGCACGCCGTCCCCGCACTCCTCGTCGACGTGACCGAGCTCACCGTCGATCGAGACGACTCCATCCTTGGGCGCGATCCATCGACGGGCAGCCGCGTGCGCCGCGTCGGGCCCTGCGTGACCGCCGGCGCGATCGAGCCGCAGCCACTGGAGCGGACCCGGCGAAGGGTAACGCTCGCCGGCCTGCCAACGGGATCCGTCGAAGTACGGAAATGGCGTGAACGACGCGAGCCGCTGCGTTCCCACGTCGAACGGCCCGTAGCCGTATCGCCAGGTAGTCGGCTCGATTCTCTTCGGCTTCGAGACGGGAGGCTTCTCGCCACTCTCGACAAACGCGAGCGCGAGCGCGAGATCCTCGTCGGTCGGATCGCGGGAGAGAATCCGGCGAAAGAGTTGCCGCACGCGCTCGGCCTTTTCAACGTGCAGCTCGCCCTCGCCCCGAGTCGATCGCGCCAGCGCATCCGCTCGCACGAGCAGGAACCGACTGTTGAGAAGAAACAGGGTCTGCTGCGGCACCGTCGTCCTCGATCGCTCCGGACTCGAGAGATCGGGACTCGGAAAATCGAAGACGCGGTAGAGCCCGTCGAGAAGATCACGACCGATGAAGCCGTACATCGTCCGCCTGCGTCCCGAAGGGTCCCCGGGCGACTGCGCGATCGCAGGGCCTCGATAGCCGAGCTCGAGCTCTCCGGTCACGGCGAGCATCGAGTCGCGCATCACCTCGAGCCCGAGACGTTGCCGGTTCATCTTCCAAAGCCGGCGGTTCTCGGGATCCACCTCGCGAGCGTCGGGACGATCTCGACTGCTCTGCTGCCACGTCGTCGAGAGGAGAATCTCGCGGTGCAGCTTCTTGAGCGACCATCCGTTCGCGACGAACCACGCCGCGAGCCCGTCGAGGAGCCGAGGGTGTGAAGGCGGTGAGCTCCGCAGGCCGAAGTCGCTCGGCGTCTTGACGAGGGGCGCGCCGAAATGCCAAGTCCAGACGCGCTGGACGATCACACGCACCGTCAAAGGATTGCGCGCATCGGTGATCGCACGAGCGAGCTCGAGCCGACCGCTCCCCTTCTCGAACGGCTTCGCGTCGAGATCTTCGAAGAGTCGAGGGAGCCGACGACGCACTCGCTCTCGGGGTCGACGGGCGTCCCCGCGGACGAAGACACGCGGCTCGACGGGCCGGTCGAGGTCCGCGACGCCGAAGGCCCGAGGGGAAGCTCCTGCATTGTCGAGAAAGACGCGCTCGATCTCGGCGAAACGCGAGCGCACGTCGGTGCTCTCGTTGAGCGTGTAGAGATCCTCCGAGTCCTCGATCGAGAAGTCGGCCGGCGATTCGGCGCCGTAGAGCACGGCGCGCAGCTCCTCGAGGAAAGCGTCGTCGAAACGCTCCGCCCTCGGAGACTTGGCGATGAGCTCGCGCCAACGTCGGTCCGTCTCCTCGAGGATCGAGCCGTAGACGCGAGCGACGTCGACCATCGAGTCGATCTTCGTCTCGCGTAGCGCCGCGAGAAGTCGAGGATTGATGGGCGCGCTGGCTTTCTCGTTCGCGAGCAACTCACTCGCTGCCGCACCGACGCGCGAGCGAGGCTCGGCCACGAGGCGATTCCAGACTCCGAAGACCGCGTGCTCCGTCCCCCACTCCGCGATCGCCCGGCGCCAGCGGATCACGGCGCCGTGCGCGTACGCCGAAACCTCGCGAAGGACGCCGCGCTTCGTTCGCAGCGGAGGCTGCGCGAGCGTTCGATGGCGAGGATCGGTCTCAACGAGGTAGCGAAGGTAATCTCCCGACCACGCGCGCATCTCGTGCGCGATCTGCTGATGAAGCTTTCGTCGACGATCGTGGTACCGCACGGCGGCCTTCTCGAGGTCACTACGGATCTTCTCGTCGACGGCTCGGCTCTCCGCCGTGCTCGTCAGGATCCTCTGACGCTCGGGCGAGAGCTCGGGCGCGCTCGCGAAGACGCCGTGGAGCGCGTAGTAGTCCGCCGAAGACACCGGGTCGTACTTGTGATCGTGACAGCGCGCACACGGCACGGTCAGCCCCATCAAGCCGCGCATCGTCACGTCGATCCGGTCGTCGAGAATCTCGTGCGGAAAGAGGTTGAATCGCGAACCGACGGTCAAGAAGCCGAGCGCGGCGAAGTCGCCGTCGTCGCGTCGCTCGTCCGAGAGGTCGGCAGCGAGCTGGAGTCGGACGAAGCGGTCGAACGGCAAGTCGTCGTTGAGCGCTCGCACCACCCAATCTCGATACGTCCAGGCGAAGGGATAGCGCCGCTCGCCGGCATCGACGTAGCCCTTCGAGTCCGCGTAACGAGCGACGTCGAGCCAGTGACGCCCCCAGCGCTCGCCGTACTCGGGACGCGCGAGAAGCTCGTCGACGATCTCGGCGAAGGCTCGAGGCGAGGAATCGCGCTCGAAGCGAGCGACGTCGTCGTAACTCGGCGGCAATCCGATGAGATCGACAAAGACTCGGCGAAGCAGCTCGCGCGGCGTCGCACGGGGCGACGGATCGAGGCCCTTTTCGCGGAGCGTGCGCCCGACCTCGTGATCGATGAAGTCTCGAAGCGCCAGCGTCTCGTCGTACGGCGGGACGGGGCGAAACGACCAGTGCGTCGCGCGGATCTCATCGAGACGTTCGAGCGGCGTCCGTCCGTCGGCGACCGGATCGGGCCCCGTCGGCCACGTCGCGCCACTCTCGATCCAAGTCGCGAGCGCATCGATCTCCGCCGGCGTGAGCTTCATTCGCGGCGGCATGCGAAGCTCGTCCTCCTCGTGACGCACGGCTCGAACGAGGAGACTCTTGGCCGCCTCGCCGAGTTCGATCGCCGCACCGCGATCGCCGCCGGCGAGGATCGCCGCTCTCGAATCGAGACGCAGACCACCCTCCTGCTTCTTCGCTCCGTGGCACTTCTGGCACTTCTCGACGAGAAGCGGACGCACGCGCGACTCGAAGAGATCGCCCGTCGCGTCGGCGAGGACGCTCCCGGCCGTCACCGAGAGGAGCCAGATGGCGAAGATCGCACGGCGGAGATTCACGATGCGCGACAGACTCCGAAGAACCGCGAAAACGTAGCACGAACCAGACGTCCATCTTACCCGAGAGCCCGATTCGGCCGCCCGCGCATTCCTCTCCGAGAAGGGGTTCCGGCCATCTCCCAAACGAAGGTAGAATTCCGGGCTGGTCGGCGGGAGACTTGAGTCTTACCCTTGACCGCGTCAGCCAGCGCTCGAGCCCTACGGTACTCAGGGTCCATGAATCTCAAGTTCGCCGTCTCGTCCGCCATCATCGTCGCGTGCGTACTTTAGTCCGGATTCGAATCCGCCCACCCAGCGACCATCATCGCGCCTCCGACATACCTCGACTTCGCCCGTGAAGCCGACGTCGTCGTCCTCGCCGAAGCGGTCACCTCGGAGGGCCGCTCGACTCAAGGGCTCGTGTTTACCGAGACCGAGTTCGAGATCGTCGACGATCTCACGGCATCTCTCGAGAACGGAGAGTCGCTCACGGTTCGCGTTCCCGGTGGCGTTACCGAGTCGCGATTCTGGATAGTTCCCGGCGCGCCGACCTTCCGCGCAGGCGATCGTTACCTCCTCGCGCTTCGTGAACGCGACGATGGCAACTGGGCGCCGTTGATGCTCTCGTACGGCGTCTTCGTCGAGTCGAATACGGACGACGGAAGCTCGCTCCTCTCCCCCATCGGTGAGCTCCACAAGAATGCCGTCAATCTCGACGGATCGACGACGGAAGTCTTGGTTCCGGTCGAGCGCGACGCCTTTCTGGGCTCGCTGCGAAGCCGACTGCGTCCCGCGACACCCGATCGTGAGAAGATTCCCGACGACTCCTCGTGGTCGATCGGCTCCTTCGAGGCTTCCCTTCCCGATGGCGGCGGCGCGGACGTCCCGCCCGAGTGCTCCTTCATCGGCGCGAACGGAACGAACTTCCGCTGGGCGGCCTTCGATCAGGGCAACGCCGCCACGATTCGGAGCAACACGGCGGGTGAGCGCTCGCTTCCGGGAAACGGATTCCCGCTCGTTCAAGAAGCGCTCGACATGTGGATGGACATCAGCGACACGTCATTCAATCTGCGCTACGGCGGCGCGGAGGCTCCATCGCTTCGCTGCTCGGGTGGCACGGACGTCGTCGAGAACTTCATCCTCTTCGGGGACCCTTGTAGCGACATCGAAGACCTCGAGAACTGCCGCGGCGTCCTTGCCTTCGCCGGCCCCAACGGCAACTTCAGGCACTCCTTCGACGGCGAGGATTGGTACACAGCGACAACCTGGGTCTGCGTCGTCAACAACGGTACCGGGTGCGTAGGCACGGCGAACTTCCGCGTCGTGCTCGCTCACGAGTTCGGGCACGGTCTCGGGTTCGGCCACGTCGAAGACGACGGCGCGCTGATGTTCGCGAACTGCTGCCGCAACGTCAATTCGACCGATCGATCCTGCGCGCGCTTCGCGTACCCGGCGATCTCGCCGACGAACGCACGACCCGAGGTCGACGCCGGACCCGACCGTAGCGTCGTCCTGCTCGGCGACGAGGTTCCTCTTCGGGGAAGCGCGAGCGACGACGACGAGCCCGCCGGTCGCGAGCTCGTCTCGCAATGGCGCAGGCTCGTCGGACCGGGTCAGGTCACTTTCGAGGATGAGAGCTCCCTCGAGACCGTCGCGCGCTTCTCGCACTCCGGCACGTACCTCCTGGCACTCGAGGTCTACGACGGTGAGCGCCTCGCCATCGACAACGTCTCGCTCGACGTGCGCATCTTCGCGGGCAACGACGCCGAGCTCGTCTTCCAGCAAGGTCGCGACGGCTACTCGGGAACGGTCGACACCTTCCTCTACGAAGGCGAATCCGACACGTCCAACGCGAACGCTCCGTCACTCGACGTCGACGAAGAGTCGCCGGGTGGCTCCGGTTTCGCGAAGCAGTCCCTCTTGCGCTTCGAGGACATATTCCAGACGGACGAGAATCAGGACCCGTCAGCGATTTCACCCGGCGCGCCGATTCGCTCCGCGTTCCTCGAGCTTCGCACGACCAACTCGGGCGACGGCGCTCGACTTCATCGCATGACGCGAGACTGGGACGACTCGGCGACGTGGGACAGCGTCGGCGGCGGACTTCGAGCCGGCACCCACGGACACTCTCAGCCCGATGCAACCGCGTCCGGCGCAAGCGATCCGTCGGTCGTCGACGTGACGACGAGCCTCCACGAGTGGTCTCGCCGCCCCGAGACCAACCTCGGCTGGATGTTCCTCCCGATCGGCTCGGACGGCTGGGACTTCGACTCGGCCGAGGGCGAGGAGCCACCGCTGCTGCGTGTCTCGCTTCCGAACGTCGAGCCGCTGTCGCTCGTCGAGCCTGGTGACACATGGCGCTACATCGAAGGCCGCAGCGCTCCTCGACAGGGCTGGAACGACCTCGACTTCGACGATTCGCGGTGGTTCGAGGGGCCGACGGGAATCGGCTTCGGCGACGACGACGATCATACGATCATCGTGGACATGCCCGGTCGCTTCGCGACGATCTTCTGCCGCACCGAGTTCACCCTCGAAGGTCCCTTCGACGCCAGTGACCTCGAGCTGACCGTCGACTACGACGACGGCTTCGTCGCCTACCTCAACGGTGTCGAGCTCGTACGAGCGAACGTCGCCGGCGACGGGAGCGAGGTCACGCACGAGACCCTCGCGGACTTGCAACACGAGGCAGGCACTCCCGAGACGTTCCACATTCCGACCACCGCGCTCCAACGCGGCCGCAACGTCATCGCCTTCTCCGTTCACAACGCGACGATCGGCTCGGGAGATCTTTCGTTCATTCCAGCGCTTCGCGGCCATCGCGTACTCGTCGACGCGCGTCGCGTCTGGAAGTACCAGCCGGGCTCCCATCCGCCGGGCGACGAGTGGACCTCCGTCGACTTCGACGACAGCGCGTGGAGCGAAGGCCGTGGAAGCATCGGCTACGGTGGCGGAGACGACTTCACCGAGCTCCTCGACATGCAAGGCAATTACGCGGCGGTCTTCTGTCGCACGACCTTCGAGCTCGATTGCGCCGAGGAGATCGACGCGCTTCGCCTCAACGCCGTGATCGACGACGGCGCCGTCGTCTACATCAACGGCGAAGAGGTCGCACGGATCAACATGCCGAACGGCGAGATCACCGCTGACACGCTCGCAGCTTCTCCCTCGGACGGCCTGCGCAGCGTGGAGCTTCCCGTGGACAATTTGCGCCCGGGGCGCAACGTCCTCGCGGTCAGCGTGCACAACGCGTCCCTGGGGAACGCGGACCTGGGCTTCGTCGCGACGCTCGTGCCGACGATTCGCACGTTTGAAGATGATTCTCCGTGCGACGTCCCGCCCGAGCCGCAGCCGGAGTTTGTCCGCGGCGACGCCCAACCCGACGGTCGCCTCAACGTCTCGGATGCGGTCCGCCTCCTCACGGTACTGTTACGCGGCGGCGATGCGCTCGAGTGTGAGGACGC
>CAYZGY010000254.1:0-1795 GCA_964478085.1 uncultured Planctomycetia bacterium | reverse complement strand
CCGATGCGGACGATGACGGAACGCTCTCGCTCACGGACGCGATCACCATCCTCAACTTCCTCTTCCAGGCGTCGGATCCGCTGCCGCCTCCGAGCGGAGAATGTGGACCGGATCCGACGGAGGATGACCTGGCGGAGTGTGCTCTGGCGAAATGTTGAGGAGGATCGTCGATCGCGCGGAGTGGGTCGAGGGGTCAACCCTGAATCGAGACGACGCCACGTCGCGGCGACCCGCCGCGAGACTCGATCTGCGTGTCGATCCGGAGGAACCGAATCGTCGCTCCGTTCGAGTTTATTTGGGGAAGTTAGCGTCGTGAGCGGACCGTTTGCTCGTAGTGACGGGTATGTTCGAGCCACTGCGGGCCCACGGGAACCCCCTTCTCGAGGCAGAAGCGATCCCATACGGCGCCGAAGGGCATCGACTTGAGCTCCTCGTACAGCGCGAGCCGTGAGGTGAAGTCGCCGTCGAGCTCGTAAGTGCGCAGCTTCTCGACGGGCTCGAGGAGCGCGATCGTCAGCGCCTTGAGCACAGCCCGCGTGCCGATGACCCACGCGGCGACGCGGTGGAGGCTCGCGTCGAAGAAATCGAGCCCGACGTGCACGCGATCGAGATACGAGCCGCGGACGAGCTCGGCCGTGATCGCGCGAAGCTCGTCGCTGAGAATGACGACGTGGTCGCTGTCCCACCTCACGCCGCGGCTGACGTGGAGCAAGAGTCGATCGAGGAACGTCAGCGTCGACGAGATTTTGTCGGCGATGGTCTCCGTCGGGTGAAAATGCCCGGCGTCGAGACAGAGCACCTTTCCGCGGGAGGCCGCATAGCCGAGATAAAACTCGTGCGAGCCGACGACGTACGTCTCCGAGCCGATGCCGAAGAGCTTCGCCTCGACGGCATCGAGGTGGACGCTCGGGTCGATCTCCTCGCGAAAGATCGCGTCGAGCGACTCGACGAGCCGTTCACGCGGTGCGCGGCGATCGATCGTCTCGTCTTTATAGCCGTCGGGAATCCACACGTTCGTCACGCACGGCGTCCCGAGCGCCTCCCCCATCGCTCGGCCGACGCGGCGACACGCGATGCCGTGATCGATCCAGAACCGACGGACTCCCGCATCGGCGTGCGCGAGCGTGAAGCCGTCGCGAGCCTTCGGATGCGCGAAGAAGGTCGGATTGAAGTCGAGCCCGACGCCGCGGTCGCGGGCCCAGTCGATCCAGCGAGCGAAGAGGGATGGCTCGATCGCATCCCGCTCGACGACCGCGCCCTCGAAATCGGCGTAGATCGCGTGCAGATTGACGCGGTGCGAGCCGGGAATGAGCGAGAGCGCGCAGTCGAGATCGGCGCGTAGCTCATCGGGAGTCCTCGCCCGACCGGGATAGCTTCCCGTCACGGCGAGCCCACCGCCGAGCTCCTCCCCGGCGTTCTCGAAGCCGGCGACGTCATCGCCCTGCCAGCAATGAACAGAGATCGAGATCTCGCCGAGACGATGGAGCGCCTCCTCGGTATCGACACCGAGATCGCGGAATCGCTCGCGAGCGATCTCGTAAGCTCGATCGACGGAATCATCGTGATGGACGGAAGCACCGTGATTGTCATTCGACATATCGGGAATCGACCTCGGAATCTCGGCATCGGGCAGTCCTGGGAGACTCGAACGATGAGCAAACGACAATCCGACTCGAGCGTCAAGTCGCCCGACGAGCGAAATCCGCTCGTGCTGCGTCTGCCGCGTTCACTCGCGGGCGGCTTCGACCTCGCTCGCCTGATTTCGCGAGATCCGCGCCGGCCGTGATCGACGGGC
>CAYZGY010000253.1:8097-9731 GCA_964478085.1 uncultured Planctomycetia bacterium | reverse complement strand
GGTGCCGAAGGTCGGGAACTCGGCTCCCTCGTCCGCGAACACCGAGTCGAGCCCGAGCTCGGCTGCCAGGGACACACCGACGCTCGCGGCAAGCATGCCGCGGCCGACGTCAGCGAGGAACTCTCGACGATTCTTGCGAGTCATGATCGCACTCCTGGACTGGAGGGTCAGCGATGCGACTGATCTGGACACCCGATCCACGCTCGCATCGTCGCGCGAATCGGCGTCGGAGTCACGAGAGAACGAGAATGTTCTCCACGTGGCTCGATCGGCGCAGGCGCGAGTCGACGATCACGGACGAAAGCCGCCTCTCCGGAGCTCCTCGAACTTCGGCGCGCGATGCTCCCCGCGATTGCGATAGCCCGGAAAGTCGTTTTTTCCGACGCGATGGTATTTGCGCGCGACTCCGCCCCCGAAGCCGAGACTCTCGATCTTCAGGTTGCGCAGCTTGTCTTCCATTCGCACCCCGACGCGCGAATCGTAGATCGCGCAGCGGTCGATCGTCACCTCGGCTCCACCACGGCGCGACGGCCCCCGAAGTCGAAAGCAGACCTCGTTGTCGCGAAAGAGGCAACGCTCGACGCGCGCGTGGACGTTCTCTTTGATATTGAGCGCCGCCATGAGGTTGATTTGCGCAGGCTGTTTCCAACCGTAAAAGACGCAGTTGCGTACGTCGAGCCTGCAGGGCTTTCCTCCCGGCTGCGTTTTCGTGTCGACAGCGTTCTCCCCCGGGCGCTCGCCCTTCGAGAATCCCGCGGCATCCTGCGGGAGAGGGCCGGTCCAGAACGTACAGTCCTCGATCAGAACTCTGCCCCTCGACTTTCTGTCGGGGTCGAACTGCACGGCGTCTCCCGAGACGTAGAAGATCTCGCAATTGCGAATCGTGACGTCCCCCCAACGTCCAGTGATTCCGTGGGCGTCTTTCTGCTTCGCGAAGGTTCCCGCGAGCAGATGGTGGATCTTGCAGTTCTCGATCTCGACGTGATCCCCGAAGACGCCGACGCCGTTACCCGTCGCGTTGCGAATCTCGCAGTTACGCAGTTTCACGTGATCCGCGGTGATCTTGACCCGGTTGCCTCCGGCTCCGCGGCTGTCGACGAGATAGTTCTCGTAGACGCCGGGCTTCGTGATGAGAAGTCTCTCGATGCGCTTCGGGTTCTCGCCGCAACCGACCGAGCCATGAGCACCGACGGGACGCGACGGCCGCTTCGTCAACTCCTCGCCGAAGCCCCTCGAAGCAGGCAGCGCCGCGACGACGATCGAAAGGAGGGCTGCATGGAGACTCATCATTCGATTCATCAAAACGCCATCTCCTGTCCGCGTCCCCCTCACGCGATCACCTCGCGAATCGGTCGGCCATGGTCGATCTCGAGACGCTTGCGTCCCGGAATCTCGAGGCGACGCGAGTCGAGACCGAGCTGGTGGAGCACCGTCGCGTGAAGGTCGGTCACGTAGTGACGGTTCTCGCTCGCTAGGAGCCCGAGCTCGTCCGTCGCCCCATGGACGACACCACCACGGATGCCGCCGCCCGCGAGCCAGCAACTGAACCCGAAGGGGTGATGGTCGCGACCGTCCTTTCTCTCGCTTCCCGGCGTGCGACCGAACTCCGTCGCCCAGACGACGAGCGTCTCGTC
>CAYZGY010000253.1:0-8087 GCA_964478085.1 uncultured Planctomycetia bacterium | reverse complement strand
GGAGACCGCGTTCCTTGAGGTCTCGCAGTAGCGTCGCGATCGGCCGATCGACCGCGGCGCAGTTTCGTGTGTGGTTCTTCTTCAGCCCGCTGTGCGCGTCCCACGATCCGGCGCCCCCACCGCCGTGATAGACCTGCACGAAGCGTACGCCCCGCTCGACCATGCGCCTCGCCGCAAGGAGCTGTCGTCCGAAACCGCCGCCGTACGCCTCCAACGTCGATGTTCGCTCACCGCGAAGGTCGAAGAGATCGGGCACGGACGTCTGCATGCGAAACGCGAGCTCGTACGACTCGATGCGTGCTCGCAACGTATCGTCCTCGGGATACTCGACCTGCTGGAACTGATTGAGCCGGCGTATGAGGTCGAAATTCGCCGCCTGGTCCTCCAGCCGGACGCCGGGAAGGCGGCGACCGAACGGGAGCGGGCGATCGGCGTCGAGTCGGACTCCTCCGTGCTCTGCTCCGAGATAGTTGGCCCCGTGAGTCTCGACTCCCCCGCAGCAATCACCGACGGGGTTACCGAGCACGACGAAGCCCGGCAGGTCTTCGTTGAGCGTTCCGAGCCCGTAGTGAACCCAGGCTCCGATCGTCGGAAAGTAACCGTCGCTGATATGGCGTCCCGTGTGAAACTGGAGTTGCGCGCCGTGGTCGTTGTCCGTGGTCCACATCGATCGAACGACGGCGATATCATCGATGCAGCTTCCTACGTGCGGAAACCAGTCGCTGACCTCGATGCCGCTCTGGCCGCGAGGTCGGTAGCCCACCTGCATCGGATAGATCTTCTTGCGGAAGCTGCGCTCGTTGTCACCGACGAAGGGGCGGAAATTCTCCGTGACGAATGGAGAATCGAACGCGCTTGCGAGCGGCGTATCGTCGAGAGACTTGCCGGCGTAGCGATGGAGGGCCGGCTTGGGATCGAAGCTCTCCATGTGGCTGACGCCGCCGGCCATGAAAAGCCAGATGACACTCCGCGCTTTCGGCGGGAAGTGAGTCGCGAGCCCGGCACCGACGTCGCGAGTCAACCCATCCCGCGCGAGAAGGCTACCGAGGGCAAGACCGGTGAATCCCATGCCGAGATCCGAGAGAAACTTTCGACGCGGGCGGACGTCGTTTCTGGGCGAGTGCTCTTGAGCGGTCACGTGTTTATCGAATCGTCACGAACTCGTGGTGATTGAAGAGGACGAGCACGAGATTCTCGTGAGCTCGCCGGCTCGCGTCTTCGATCGGCGCGGCTGTTCGTGCCCGGTCGAGAAACTCTCGGCACGCGGCGATCTCGTCGGCTCGAGGCGATCGAGAGAGGACCGTCTCGAACGCGAGGTGGATGAACCGTGTTTCGTCGTCGCGCGATTTCTCATCTCTGATGCGTTCGGTGATGCGCGCGGAGATGCGAGCGGCGATGACCGCCGACTGCCTCGCCACGATCGGACTGTTGACGAGAGCGTACGCCTGCTGCGGGGTCACCGACTCGCGACGTCGGTAACACTCGCGGGGATTCGCCGAATCGAAGATGGTGAGAAACGGCATTCGCCGTTGGCGCGCGTGGCGGAAATAGATGCTGCGCCGAGCGACCGCTTGGCCCTTACCCGAATCGAGCTCGGGTCCACCACGCGCAAGATCCAGACGACCGGCGCTGTGAAGGATGGAGTCACGAACGACCTCGGCTTCGGCCCGTCGAAAGCTCCCGCGCCAGTACGTTTGGTTGTCGCGGTCGGCGAGCAAGTTCTCGCGCGGCGCTCCGAGCGTCGTCGATCGTCGCCGGTACGCCGCCGAGGTGACGATCGCTCGATGCAAGCGCTTCATGCTCCAACCGCCTTCCATCAGCGACACGGCGAGCTCGTCGAGCAGATCGGCCTGTAGCGGACGAAGACTGCGGAGACCGAAGTCGTCGACGTTTCGAACGAGCGCCTGGCCGAAGTGCCGCATCCAGACGTGGTGTGCGGCGACGCGAGCGGTCAGAGGGTTGCGTGGATGGACGATCCATCGAGCCAGAGCCAGGCGCCGCCCTGTGCTCGAGCGCGGAAACGTCGAACCGAGCGGCGTGTACTTCGAGCTCGATTCGCCCGAGCGCTGGCGGGCGCCAGCGACCGCTTTCTTGGCGGCTGCGAGACTCTTCGTGGCCGCAGCGATTCTCTTGGACGATGGCGTGCCGGCTTTCGCCACCGCCGCTCGCGCGAGCCGGAGCTCGCGCTCGGTGGTCGCGAGCCGCTCTTCGGCAGCAGCCAGAGCCGCACGGCGCTCGGCGGTGCTGGCTTCCCGCGCGAGACGTTCGAAGAGCTCCGCTTGGCTGCCGCTCGGAGCGAATCGAGCTCGTTCCGCTTCGACGCGAGACCGGAACGATGCCAGCTGCGCGCGCGCCGCCTCGAGCTTCTTCTCGGCCAAGAGTCGCTCCGCCGCGGCGGCAGTCGCGAGCGACGCGGAGGCCTTTTTCAAGCGCTGCCGCAAGGCGTCGACTTGCTCGTCGACGACTGAGCGCCGTAGAGCCGGGTAGTAGCTGTCGATCGGAAGAGCGATCGGCACCGGATCGAGCGCCGGGAGCCCCAGCACCGCGAGCGCTCCGGGCGTCATTGTCCGATCTGCGTCCGCTCGGTTCGGATCTCCACCTGCGAAGAAGAGCGTCTTCGCATCGGGCCGGGCGTCGTAGATCCGCGCGACGCCGGTCTTGCTCGTGTCGGGTTCACCACGGACGCGATCGGTGCGCACGTCGTATGGCTCGAAGATCGCTCGGAGTCGGTAGTACTCCGACTGGGAGATCGGATCGTACTTGTGATCGTGACAGCGCGCGCAGTTGACCGTCAGACCGACGAAGGCTTTGAGCGTGTGCTCGACAGTGTCGTCGAGCCAGCTGTTGCGGTCGAACTTGTACCAGTTTCTCGCCAGAAAGCCCGTGGCACGAATCGCGTGGTCGTCTCCCGGTGCGAACTCGTCGGCGGCGAGCATCTCGAGGATCATACGGTCGTAGCCCATGTCGGTATCGAGGGCGTCGAGGATCCAGTCGCGCCAGCGCCAGATGTTCCGTTGGCTGTAGCGGATCTCGTTTCCGTATCCCGCCCAGTCGCTGTATCGCCAGACGTCCATCCAGTGACGAGCCCAACGCTCGGCGTAACGCGGACTGGCGAGGAGACGGTCGACGACTTTCTCGTACGCGTCCGCCGAATCGTCCTCGCGAAACGCGTAGAGCTCGTCGATGGTCGGCGGCAGTCCGACGAGATCGATGTAGACGCGTCGCAAGATCGAGTCCTTCGATGCCGGCCCGACCGGTACGACGCCCTGCGAATTCTGAATCACCGAGAGGTGCGCATCGATGCGGTTCGTGGTCGATGTGGTCGATGCCTTCGCGTGCTCGTCGCCGTCCTCGCCGGATCCCGAGTCGCCCATCCCGCCCGGTCGACGCGCCGGCGCGACGAAGGCCCAGTGAGACCCTGGAGCCAGAGGGAGCGCCTCATCGGGAGCGCGTGCTCCTTGATCGATCCACTCTCGAAGAATCCGAACCTCTTCGAGCTCGAGCCGCTCGCCAGCGTCATGCGGCGGCATGCGTTCGTCGACGTCCGTCGTGGTGACCCGTTCGATGAGAGCGCTCGCCGATGAGTCGCCCGCGACGACGACCGGCCCGCGTCGACTGCCCTTTCGGATCATCTTCGCCACGTCGAGACGCAAGCCGGCCTTCTGCCGCAGAGCGCCGTGACAGGGAGCGCACTTGCGGGCGAGTAGCGGCTTGACGCTGCTCGAATAGTCGACCGCCTCTTTCGAGCGCCCCCCATCGGTCGCGCTCACGGAAGAAACCGAGGCTGCGATCAACAAGAGACGCTGGTGGAAGCGGACCAAATTCATGACCGGCGCTCGATGTGGTAGTCGTCCACGATCCTACTCGAGTGAGCGCAGGTGAGCGAGCCTTAACACCTCGCTCGCGGGTGGCGGAAATACGGATTCGGCTGAGATGAAAAATGGAGCGGGTGATGGGGATCGAACCCACGACATTCAGCTTGGGAAGCAGGGAGGGGTGCGACGTAAGTGAGACGAGCAAGGAGGATACGACGTCGAGCGATTCGGCTTGCACCAGTGCTTGCGCCGGCGCGTCGGGAGTGCGTCGAGATGGGGGCGAGATCTCGTGGCTTGTCGAGTTCGTCGCGCGGCTCTCGAAGAAGGAGCGGGCGGTGCTGAGGAGGTTGCTGGAGGAGGGTGCCCGGTGAAGAACAGGGCCGTTCGACGACGTGCAGCGTTGCTTCGGTCCTGCCACTGACGATCTCCTGCCAAGACTGGTTTCGCCCGAAGACCCGGAGCCCATGTTGCGCACAGCGGACGCTTAGCCTCTCATCGGCAGCCGGGTTACCTGCGCCACTGCTTTCGATCTTTCCAGCCGACCTTCAGAGCGACGATCATGTCTTGGATCTCCGTCCGCGCTCGAGCGCCAAGAAGTTCCTCGGGGATGACACCCGGCTCCAGGAGACCGGCCAGTGGCATGGTGAACGGCCCTGAGATCTTCTGAACGTCCTCTTGCTGGCGAAGAGTTCTGACTTCGACGTTGTGGTTCGCGTCTCGTTCTGATTACTCTTTGGCGACGCAGAAACCCACTCTCCCCTGCCATAAGAGCTCGCCTTCCGAGATATCCGATTGTGCGATCCGGTCACGCATCGGCCCGATCTCGCAGGCCGCGGCAGCAGACTCGAGTCGACCGAGTGCGAACCCCCTTCGAATCAGCGTTCGCCACCGCCGTTCCGTAGATTCTACCTCGCGATCGTCGCCTTGACTCGTGAGGGCCAGAATCGCTGCGATCTCCTTCGAGATCGCGGTGTTCCCACCGGTCTGCCACAGCCATGGCAGCCGAGCGACGCCGAGAGCTGACGCGAGATCGAACCATGCGTGGGCTGAGCTCGCGGCTTCATCGGGAGTGGAGAGCGCCCAACAGCCCAACGCCGCCGCCAACTCAGCGGACCGCAGGCTCGTTTGGAACTGCTGCGGATCCGCCGAGGTTTCGTAGCGGTTCTCCAGCCAGCCGGCGTTCTGGTCGTCGGCTGCGCTGAAGAATAGCGGGAGCCAAATACGCATCGTCTCGTCGAAGAACTCCTCGGCGGAAAGCCACTCGTCTTTGAGCCCAGCCCGAAGCAGCACAGAGGCAACCTTGAGATCGCCAGCGAGCATCTCGGGTCGACGCTCGGCAAGGAAGTCGGGATTCGACATCTGCTTGGCGATATCACGCACGGTGCTGAGAGCTCGCTTTCTCTGTCGGTCCGTCGGCGGGGATTTCTGGCTCTCAAGGCGCGCTGCAGGGAGTCGTTCTGGCTTGTCGACGTCGGGGTCACCGCCAACGTCGTCCTCCGGAACTCCTGCAAGCGACTCGCTATCGTCCAGTTCCGGACGCTCATCCTCATGGCCGATGCCGAACCACCGCAAGAGCATCGATCGAAGGCTATTGACCCGCTGGGTCGAGGCGTCGAACCGAAAACCGGCAATGATCGGCTGCACTCTCAGTCCGTACCCGTCGGAGAAGACGTCTTCCCACTGAAACTCGACTGGTACTCGTTCTTCCTCAGACCGACCGACCACCGCGCGGCTTCCCGCGAGAGTCTTGGGCATGTACTGGAGGTGCTTGTGGAGCTCCTTCAGCACATCCGTCCAGGCGCCGATCGACCAGGCGTCAGAGCGAACATGTTGGTCGATCGACTCGGCCAAGGATCGCCCACGCGCCGAGGCACGGAGTTCGATCTCGTTGTCGATCCAGTGCAGATTCGAACGAATCTCGCCGGACGACGTCCTCCCGACCAATCGCACTGTCCGAGGACGCAGCGTCGTCCTCAAACACACATGCCCCGATTGCTGCTCACCGATTTCGATCGCCTCGTCGTCCAGCTCAGCGTGAGAAACTTCAACCTCCGAACTCGCATGGAATGCGACCGAGATACTCATCCCCTCCATGCGTGCTGCGCTGATTCGAAGAGACTCCGCGTCTCGGGGCTCCGGGGTGGGTTCTTCAGAATCCGGGGAGAACTCGATCGGATCGTCGGAGAGGAGAAGCTCGCTCAGGTAGGCGTTCTCGAACTCGTCTCTCGAACAGCGGTGGACGACCACCAATTCGGCGTTACCACCTGCCCCAGGGATCGTGAGTGCCGCCCGCGAGCAATTGGCGCTCCCCGCGAGGACCGTCACCATCCCGTCGACCTCAACACCAAAGAACTTGGCATGCAAGAAGGCTTCCCGACTGTGAGATTCTCCCGCGAGCTGCTGCGAATGACGGAAGGAAGCGCTCCGAAGCTCGCAGTCAGACTCGAGTTCAGCGGCGACGCTTGCAAGCAGATTCGTTTTGGATGACTGCACCAGAAGAGTCGTCTGCTTTGGCGAGAGCTCCGAAATCAGGGTCCTCAAGGCTTCGCCTTCCGGGTCGAAGTATGGCGCGCAGACGTAGAGGCGATCTGGTTGGCGATCGACAAGCGCGCGAATCTGGGCGATCAGAGACTCGCCCTTGCCCGCTCTCCCGAGGAGTCCTTCAGGCTCCGGCATTCCGATGGCCCACTCCTTGCTCATCGGGTCGAACGCTTCGCTGATCTCGACTCGAATCGAGTCGCTCAGAGCAACGAGGTCGAGGCAATCATCGAGGTACTGTTGGAACGCTACGATCCGAGATCGGCCGTCGCCCTCCGTGTCGTAGCGCACCCAGACTTCACCGTTCTCGCGCCAACCGCCGAAGGTCAGATTGCCGCTGCCGATCGTCAACATCGCCTTCTTGGGTCCAGAAAGGAGCAGGGCCTTGGGGTGGAATCGAAACCCTGGCTTCATGGCTACCGGCACGACACGATAGCGGTGCTATCCGTCAGGACATTCTGGATTTTTTCGCGCGAGTTCTCGCCACCCGAGACCTGCGTCGGCGTCAACGGTCCGAATTCTCCAGGGAGTCTGCGACCTCATGTCCGACGGACGCGATCAATACTCCGAACTCGGCTCGCCGCTGGAAAAGAACGTTGCTCCGAGGAGAAGCTCTCGCGTCACGGAACCAAGACCTCCCGTCGGACTACTTGTCCCCCACGACCTCCGGCTCGCACACCTCGCATGCCGCCGCCCGGTTCGCCGTCATTCGCCTCGCTCGCGCCTCCCCTCTCTTCGTCTCGAGGTCGTCCGGGATGTGGCCTCCCGTCCCTGAGTACATCTCGTCGGGCGTCTGTCCGCGAAAAGCCGAATGTGGGAGTCGCGTGTTGTGCTCGTTCACGAAGAACTCCGTCAGCCTCTCCACAGCCGCCACAGAGTCCAGCGTGTTCAGGAAAAGCCACTGATGTTTGAGGCTCCTCCACCACGACTCGATGAGGGAATTCGAAAAGGAGATGTCCGTCATCGCGAGCAGTCGTTTGACAACTCCCGTGTCCCGGAGCTCGTCGACCCGACTGTTGAAGTTCTCCACGCCGCCGTCGGCAAGTACCGTAGGGACGACTTCGACAAGACCACGCGACGCGTCAAGGAGAAGCTCCGCGGTCGCAGCAGCGTCGAATGTCGCCGAGACTTTCCACGCGAGGACTCGTCGAGAGAAGTTGTCGATCACCGCGTAGAGGTACGCTCGCGTCCCGTCGAGAAGACGAATCAGCGTCGTATCGACGTGCCAAATCTCGTTCGGTCGTGTGGCTCGAATCCCAACCTTGGGCTTCTGAGGATGAACTCGCCGCCGAAGGTGTCGCCACTTGTGAAGCCGCACGAGCCGGTACCAAGTAGAGGCAGACGCGAAGACCTTCCCGAGCCGCTGCGCGAGAAGAGCGAGCGTTCCTGTCGGGACGTGGCGATACTCGTCCGAGGTCACCATCTCTTCGATCGTGGCGAGTTCGTCTCGGGTCAGCCTTCCAGGAGTCGACCGAGGGCAAGAGTCGACATCGTCGAGCTCGCATTCCTCCTCCCGCTCCCACGAATGGTAACGCGACTCCGACAACCCGAGAACTCGCAGAGCGGTCCGAACAGGGATCGCCGACCGAGACCTTTCGATCGCCCGAAGCAGCGTTATCTTTCGGCCGCCATCCGGGACGCGGCGTTCACGGAGGGACGCACGGCAGGCCTTCACGAGGACGACCAAGAGCCGGAGCAGCGCCGAGAGCTGCTCGACTCGCTGGCGAAGAACGA
>CAYZGY010000252.1:0-9810 GCA_964478085.1 uncultured Planctomycetia bacterium | reverse complement strand
ACCGACCGACGACTACGATGCTTGACGGGCCGTCTGGAAATTCGGGAGAAATCGATCCGAGGACCCGCGGAAAGTGAGCCAGATCGGGATTATTCACCGAACTTCGTCCGATTCTGTCCTGGAAAGCCCCGGAAACCAGCGGTTACAAAGCGTTTACACCACATTCGGCGCCAGGGGATACCCTTCTCTGTAGGAACCTCGGAGTACCTCAGAAGGAGCCTCCCATGAAGCGCTATCGACTCGGCCCCGTCCGTCTCTCGACCCTCGTCGCGATTCCCCTCGCCGGCCTGCTGATGTCGACGTCCGTCGCTCGCGCGCAGGCGGTCACACCGGTCTACGAACGACCGCTCGCGTCGTGCATCGTCATTCCGCAGACGCGCGCGTTTCCGACTTCGCAGCCGCGCCCCGTGATTCGCATCACCGGCGTTTCGGCCGCGATCACCATCGCGCAGCAAGCCGCGACGACGACACTCGACATCTCTCTCGTCAACACGGGACGACAACGTCGAGAGGCGGAGCTCATCGTTCCGGTGCCTGATGGCGCGGTCGTTCGCGGGTTCACGTTTCAAGGCGCGGCGAAGGAGCCGACCGCTCAGGTCTTGCCGAAGGACGTCGCCAGGCGGACCTACGAGTCGATCGTCGCGAAGATCAAGGACCCCGCGCTGCTCGAGTTCATCGGCTACAACTTGATTCGCTCGAGCGTCTTTCCCGTCGAGCCGGGCGGTACGCAGAAGGTCCGGCTGACCTACGAGAATCTCCTCAAGGCCGATGCGAATCGCATCGACTACGTCCTTCCGCGAAGCGAGTCGCTCGAGTACGGCGTGCCGTGGAACATCGCGGTGAGCCTCTCGGCGAAGGAGAAGATCTCGACGGTCTACTCGCCGAGTCACAATTTGACGACGACGCGTGCGAGCGACTCGAGGATCACCGCACGTCTCGCCGCCGGTGCCGAAAAGGAGCCCGGGACCTTTCGTCTCTCGTACCTCCTCGAGAAAGACGGGGTGACCGCGTCGCTCTTCGCGTATCCCGATCCGAAGATCGACGGGGGCTACTTCCTTCTCCTCGCGGGCTTGCCGACCAAGCCGAAGCCCGAGAAAGAGGAGGATCGCATCCGGCGTGAGGTCACGCTCGTCCTCGATCGTTCGGGAAGCATGAGCGGGGAGAAGCTCGACCAGGTGCGCGAGTCGGCAAAGCAGATCATCGCCGGTCTCGAGGACGGTGAGCTCTTCAACATCCTGCCGTACAGCAATGCGGTCGATAAGTTCGCGCCGGCGCCGATCGCCAAGAGCTCCGAAAGGGAGAAGCAGGCCATCGAGTACCTCAAGTCGATCCGAGCCGGCGGCGGGACGAACATTCACGACGCGCTCGTCGAGTCGCTCAGCCCGAAACCCGTGGACGGAACCTTGCCGCTCGTCCTCTTCTTGACGGACGGACTGCCGACGGTCGGTCACACGGCCGAGACGACGATTCGCGAGTCGGCGAAGAAGATCAACACCCACGGGCGACGCGTCTTCACGTTCGGTGTCGGCGTCGACGTCAACACGCCGCTCCTCGACAAGATCGCCGTCGAGAGTCGTGCGGTCTCGACGTTCGTGCTTCCGAAGGAGGACGTCGAGATGAAGGTCGCGAGCGTGTTTCGCAGACTGTCGGGTCCGGTGCTCGCGGCTCCGAAGCTCGCGACGATCGACGCGGCGGGGAAGGTCACCACCACTCGAATCAGCGAAGCTCTGCCGTCGAAGATCCCCGACCTCTTTGCGGGCGACCAGCTCGTCCTCCTCGGAAAGTACCGTGGAAAGGACAAGCTGCACTTCACGCTCGCGGGCAACTACCTCGGCAAGGAGCGCACGTTCCAATTCCAGTTCGGTCTCGACAAGGCCACGACGCGTCACGCCTTCGTGCCGCGTCTTTGGGCGAGTCGGCAGATCGGGATTCTCGTCGAGGCGATCCGCGAACTCGGCGCGAGCATCGACGTCGTACCGTCGACCGCCGCGAAGGTCGTCTCGACGGACCCACGCCTCAAGGAGCTCGTCGACGAGATCGTTCGACTCTCGACGGAGTTCGGTATTCTCACCGAGTACACGGCCTTCCTCGCCCGCGAAGGCACGGACCTCACGAAGCGCAACCTCGTCTTCGAGAACGCCCTCAAGCACTGCCGAGAACGAGCGCTCATGTGCCGCTCGGGATTCGAGTCGGTCAATCAGGAGATCAACAAGAACCGCCAGGTGCTCCAGTCGCAGCTCAACTTCTACAACGGCTACCTCGACTCGAAAATGAATGCGGTCGCTGTGACCTCGGTGCAGCAGGTGAACGACCTCGCGTTCTACCGTCGCGGGAATCAGTGGATCGACAGTCGCCTCGTCACCGACGAGAAGAAGCGCAAGTCGGCGAAGACCATCGAGTTCGGCTCGAAGGAGTTCCTCGAGCTGGCCGCGCGCCTCGCGAAGGAGGGGCGGCAAGGCTCGATCTCGCTGCGCGGCGACATCCTCCTCTCGATCGACGGAAAGCCGGTCCTCGTCAAGGCACCCGTTCAGACGGCTCGCTGATCGTACTCCCGCGAAAAACGAAGAAGGATCCAGGTACGAAAATGAAACGTCAAAACGCTCTTCTTGCCGGAATGGTGGCGACGGTGATCTCCGGTTCGCTCGTGGCTCAGGAAAACGCGATCGTCAGGGAGCTGGGCGCCAAGAAGCCGGCCGCGCGGCCCGCGGTCGAGGTCGTCTTCGTGCTCGACACGACGGGAAGCATGCGTCAGCTCATCCAAGCTGCGAAAGAGAAGGTCTGGGCGATCGCGAACACGCTCGCGACGGCGAAGCCGACTCCGGACATCATGATGGGGCTCATCGGCTATCGTGATCGTATGGACAAGTACGTCACGAAGCGGCTCCAGCTCACGTCGGATCTCGACGCCGTCTACGAGGAGCTGATGAAGTTCCAAGCGAACGGAGGTGGGGATCAACCGGAGAGTGTCAACCAAGCGCTCCACGAAGCGGTCACGGGCTCGCAGTGGAGCCAGGACGATTCGACACTCAAGCTGATCTTCCTCGTCGGTGATGCTCCGCCGCACATGGATTACCCTGACGACGTCAAGTATCAGAAGTCGTGCGAGCTCGCCGCGAAGCGCAGCATCTACATCAACACGATTCAATGCGGCGGCATCCGAGCGACAAAGAGATTCTGGGTCGACATCGCGAAGCGCGCCGAAGGTCGCTACTTTCGCGTCGAGCAGTCGGGTGGCACGATCGTCCAGTCGACGCCCTTCGATGAGCGTCTCGCGAGCCTATCGCTCGAGGTCGACAAGACTCGTCTCTACTGGGGTGACCAGAAGATCCTCGAGTACAACGCGATGCGGTGCGCGTCGACGGAGAAGACGAAGAAGAGCTCCTCGATTCGCGCCCAGGCGCAGTGGGCCGTCTTCAACAACGGCAACGTGACCGGGATGCGCAACTTCCTTGGCACGAACGAGCTCTGCGCGGCGGTCGAGAGCGGCAAGGTCGACCTCGCGAAGCTGAAGAAGGACCAACTTCCGGAAAAGCTCAAGAAACTCTCGACCGAGGCGCTTGCGGCGCTCGTCGACAAGAACATCGCGTCGCGGAAAAAGCTCCAAGCCGAGATCGTCGATCTCGGGAAGAAGCGACAGGCCTACCTCGAGAAGAAGCTTCGCGAGGGAAAGTCGAAGGACAAGCCGGCGCTCGATCTCGCGATCTTCGAGTGTATCCGTGCGCAGGCGGCGACCCGTGGAATCGTCTACGCGGGAGGGCCGAAGCTCTGATTCTCTTACGGTTTCTCTCACTGGGAACGATCGAAATCTGTCAGCTCGGCGAATGCCGAGGTTAGAATAGAGCGGCGCAGGATGGAGCAAGCTGCTCGCTTCTGCGCCGAGCTTGCCATGAAACGAGTACTGGTTGTAGAAGACGACTCCGGGATCCGCCAAGGCATCGTGGACGCTCTCGAGTTCGAGGGTTACGAGGTCTTCGAGGCGGCGACGGGTGACGATGGGCTCGACAAGGCCCTGCGTCTCGAGATCGACATGATCCTGCTCGATCTCGTCTTGCCCGGTCCGAGCGGGCTCGACATCCTCGAGAAGGTCCGACGCATACACCCGACGCTTCCCGTTATCGTTCTTACGGCGAAGGGCGACGAGGAAGATCGCGTGCAAGGCTTGCGGCTCCGCGCCGATGATTACGTCGTCAAGCCCTTCAGCGTTCGGGAGATCCTCGCGCGCGTCGGCGCTGTTCTGCGTCGCTCGCCGGAGCGTCCCGCGCCGATGCAGGAGTGTCGACTGCCAGAGGGCGTCGTCGACTTCGCGCGTCACGAGATTCGTTTCGACGATGGCGAGTCGTGTCAGCTGTCCGAGCGCGAGATCGATCTCCTCAACTACCTCGCGAGCAACGCGGGGCGTGCCATCTCTCGAGAGGAGATCCTTCGTCGCGTCTGGCGGATCGATGCGTCGGGCGTCGAGACGCGCACGATCGACATGCACGTCGCGCGGCTTCGAGAGAAGTTGCGGGACGCGTCCGGCAAGCCGCAGGTGCTCGTCACCGTGCGCGGCAAGGGCTACATGTTCTCCGGAAGTGAAGTTGCGCTTTAGTTGTAGGGGGCTTTCGGGAAGCCCCCTCTCGATCTCGGCTGCGCCGCGATCGATTCACCTCGACCAGCACGATTCTTCTTAACTCCGTCATGAAACGTACACGAGTCGTAGCGCTGTCCTTCGTCTTCTGCCTCGCCGTTTCGCTCGCGGGGATGGCTTGGATCAGTTGGACGGCGTTTCAGCTCGAGCGCACGGAGGCGGAAGCGTGGGATCGCGCCGAGACCGAAGAGCGCGTTCGTCTGGCGCTCTGGCGCATGGACTCCTCCCTCGCTCCACTTCTCACACAGGAGATCGCTCGTCCGCGATCGTCCTACCGCGCCTTTCATTCGACGGAGCAGGCTTACGGCCGACTCTGGCAGGCCGTGCCGAAGGGCGAGATTCTCGTTCCTTCGCCGCTGCTCGCCTTTCGCTCGCCACACGTGAAGATTCACTTCGAGATCTCGCCGAAGGGCGTTGTGAACTCACCGCAGGTGCCGACCGGGAACATGCGCGATGTCGCCGAGGCACGCGGGCATACGTCGACGGAGTTCATCGACCAAGCGACCGGAGTTCTCGAGCGCCTGCGCGGCATGATCAGTCGAGACAAGGTCGTCGCCGCACTTCCGATTCCGGAGGTCGCGGACAACTCGCCACCGATGTTCGAGTTCAACCGTGGTCAAGCCGCCGCGAATCTCGCCGATTCGATCACGGGCAACTACTCGCAGGACAACTTCGGAACCTCCCAGCGGCTCCAGGTCGACATGTACCAGCAGGTGCACCAGTCGAACTCGGTCGTCCTGAACGGATCCGTTCCGAGCCAGTCCGCGGAGTCCTCGGCGAACGGTTGGGAGTTCTCGCGACGAGGCCGGTCTCGCGGTGAGCAGGAACGCGGGAACCAAGCCGAGCGAGGTCAAGCTCCAGAGGTTCAGACGCAGCTGGAGCGCAACGATTCCGAGTTGGCGCAGCGCATCGGTGTCTGCAACGACATCGTTCTCGAGGGTTGCACGATCGGCGAGCTCGCGTTCGGCTCGGCGATGCCCGTGACGATGCTCCAGCCCTTGTGGATCGACGAAGAGCTGTTCCTGGCTCGCCGAACGATGATCGACAACCAGGAGTTCATCCAAGGGTGCTGGCTCGATTGGGATACGCTCAAGGTCGCAATGCGAGCGGGTATCGAGGATCTGCTTCCCGATGCGTCTCTCGAGCCGCTGCTGGGAGCGGTTGCCCCCGGGGACATGACGAAGTCGCGTTTGGCGTCGCTTCCCGTTCGCCTGATCCCGGGCGCGGTCCCGACCGATTCGCGCGGTGCGGATTCGACGGTGCTATTCTCGCTCGGCATCGCGTGGATCTGTGTCTTGATCGCGGCGATCGCGGTGGTGACGCTCGTGGGACTTTCCGTCGCGTTCAGTGAGCGACGCCGCGGGTTTGTTTCCGCCGTTACTCACGAGATGCGAACGCCGCTGACGACCTTTCGTCTCTACACGGAGATGCTCTCCGAGGGCATGGTGCGCGACGAGACGAAGAAGCAGACGTATCTTTCCCGCTTGCGTACCGAGGCGGATCGACTCGGACACCTCGTCGAGAACGTCCTCGCCTTCGCGGGGCTGGAGAGCGGACGGGCGCGACGCGATATCGAGCGCGTCTCGGTGAACGACCTCGTGTCGCGCGTTCGCGACCGTCTCGCGGATCGTGCGAGTCAGGCCGACATGACTCTCGAGGTCACCGTCTCGTCCGAGGTCGAGGCGAGCGACGTCGAGCTCGACCTCTCGGCGGTCGAGCAAATTCTTCTCAATCTCGTCGACAACGCCTGCAAGTACGCCGGGACGGCCGACGACCGCAGGATCCACCTCGAAGTCACGAAGCGTGACGGCAAGGTCGAGATCCTCGTGCGCGATCACGGCTGCGGGATCTCGGCGCCCGGAGCGCGGCGCCTCTTCCGCCCGTTCAGCAAGTCGGTCGACGAAGCCGCCGTGTCGGCACCCGGCGTCGGCCTCGGGCTCGCGCTGAGCCGTCGCTTCGCACGCGAGATGGGCGGCGAGCTGATTCTCGATCGCAGCGTCGAGGAGGGCGCCGCGTTCGTCTTGCGCCTGCCGATCTCTGCCTGATCTCTGCCTGATCTCTGCCTGATCTCTGCCGGATCTACGCAAGAACCTTCTTTCTCTCCGATCTGGGTCCGTGAATCTGCTACGTTGAATCGTGGTGGTTCTTTCCAGAGGATCGGTAAGAGATGAGCAAGCAGCGTCGCGTCGTCTTTGCGGCGTGGTCGTGATCGGGCTGATCGGGCTGATCGGGCTTCTCATCAGCCCGGCGCTTCGAAGTTTCGAGTCGCACGACTACGGTTTCGTCCTTTCGAGCGCACGTGTGCCCGATCTCGACGAAACGTCGATTCTTACCGGTGAGCCCGGCGAGGTCGTCTCCTTCACGATCGAGCTCGACCTCGGCACGACGACGGATCGTGCAGAAGGGTTGTGTCCCGGAGATCTGCGACAACGGAATCGACGACGACGAGGACGGACGAGTCGATTGTGATGATCCCTCCTGCTCGATTCGTTCTGCGTGTTCAGAAGCCGACGAGGGGGGGGCGACTTCGTCCTCGCGGCTCCCGGCGCCTTTCGAGTCGACCCCGATGGCGATCCTGACGAAAACAGCGAGGGGGGCGGAGGGCAGACGCTCGAAGAGGCGCTCGCGTCTCCTCGAAACGACTCCGAGGTTGACTACGAGGGGTCTCATCTCATCGTGGTGACAACCTACATCGTCCCGTTCCCCGTCGCTCGGCCTCGAGGGGCCCAAGGCTGGAGCGTGTCGATCGTACACAGTCGTCGAGTGATGGACGTCGCGATCGCGCCGACGGTCGAGGGCACGGACGCGCACGCAGCTCTTATCAGCCCGGGATTCAATGTCACGGACGAGGTCGACCCCGACGAGGACGAAGGCGGAGGAGCAGACAAGCACCCGGAGGAGGAGGAAGTCGGAGTCGACTCTGCGGTCGTGCTCTCGTTTGCCGCTCCCGCGACGCTCGATCCGACGGTCGCCCAGTCGATTTTGCGAACGACGTACGAGCTCTCCAGCGATGCGGGGCGAACCGAGCTTGCCGTCGTGCGCTTCAACGACGGGCTCCGTCTCGGGCAGAGTTCGGGAGTCGTGAACAACATCACGATCGCCGGGACTTCGCACCATCCACTCCACCTCATCCCTCTCGAGATCCGCCGAGCGAGCGGCTCGAGCCTCTTCGTGGGCGGCGACGCCAAGGGAGACGCGAACGCCGACGGCAACTTCGATCAATCCGACTCGATCTACATCGCGCAGTACCGCTTCCTCCACGGACCGACTCCATCAGCTCCCTTCCCCGACTGCGGAGAGCGAGACCCCGAGATCGACCTCGAATGCCTGCTCGGCGAAGTGCCGAAGTGCGATTCTTGAGCCGCGAGCGGCTTCACTCCTGCGAAATCTCAGGCTGCCGTGTGTGGAAGTCCGTCGCGTCCTGATAGGCCTTCGCGATCGCGAGAAGCTTCGCTTCGCCGTAGAGATTGCCGACGAACGTGATGCTCTTCGGCGTGCCACTCGGGAGAGACGCGTTCGGGAGGCAGAGTGCCGGGTGACCCGTGAGATTCGTCAGGAGCAGATGACGACCGCCGAACGACGGCGCGACGTACGCATCGATGCTCTCGAAGAGCTTCGCCATCTGCCGCATCGCGAGCGTGCGGACACGATTCGCCTGCACGTACTCGACCGCGGGAACGAGTCGAGAGTGACGGAAGGTGTTCGGCCAGGCCATGCGAACTTGCCGCACGAGCTCGTCGTCACGACCGCTGCGCGTGAGATTGTCGAAGGCGGCCGCGGCCTCGACGCCGAGCATGAAAGAGAGCGATCCGATCGGCAGGTCGTTCGGAATCTCGACGTCGACGAGTTGAGCTCCGAGCTCGCGAAGCTTGTCGACGGTTTCGTGATCCGCTGAGAACACCCCGTCACGTCGCTTCGGAAAGAGCGACTTCGCGACACCGACTCGCAATTTGCGTACGTCGATCTTCGGGTCCCACGAAAACGACGCATCGACCGCAGTCGGATCCTTGCCGTCGCTGCCATGAATCGCGTCGAGCACGAGCGCCGTATCTTCGACCGATCGACACATCGGCCCGAGCTTGTCCATGCTCCACGAGAGCGCCATCGCTCCGTGTCGACTGATTCGACCGAAGGTGGGGCGGAGGCCCGTCACTCCGCAGCGGGTCGAAGGCGATACGATCGATCCGTAAGTCTCCGAACCGATCGAGAAGCCGACGAGTCCCGCGGCGGTCGCCGAAGCGGGGCCCGCGGACGAGCCGCTCGATCCTTGGGACGTCAGCCATGGATTGCGCGTCTTGCCGCCGTACCAGACGTCACCCCACGCGAGCGCGCCGAGGGTCAGTTTTGCGACAAGGACGGCGCCCGCAGCGTCGAGCCGTTCCACGACCGTCGCGTCTTCGTCGATCACCTGGTTCTCGAAGGGCTTCGCGCCCCAGGTCGTACGGTACTTCTTCGTCGACAGAAGGTCCTTCGCTCCCCACGGAATGCCGTGGAGAGGTCCACGGTGCTTGCCCGCGCGGATCTCCGCGTCCGCGCGTTTCGCCTGCGCTCGCGCGAGATCCTTCGTCAGCGTGATGACGCAGCGCAAGGTCGGATCGAATCGTTCGAGCCGCGCGAGGTACATCTCGGTCAGCGCCGCCGAGGTGACCTTCTTCGCGCGGATCGCAGCGGCCAATCGAGTCACGGGCCAGAACGCGATCTTCTCGAGATCCGACGGAATCTCCCCGACGGTCTCTTCGGTGTAGCGAAACGGCTTTTCGGGCTCGGCCGTCAGCCTCTTCGAATCGGGCAACAGCGGAGAGAACTGGATCGCCGGCGGCACGCTATTGTCGAGCGCGACCGCGCGCACCTTCGTGTACTCGTCGAGGTGCCGATTGAGGTCCTCGACCATGAGCTCGCGCTCTTCCTTCGTGAACTCGATCCCAGCGAGGCTCTCGGCTCCCTCGAGCATCGAGACATCGATGCGTCGCTTCTTCTCGTTCTGGAGATTCGCCCAGAGCACTCCCGGAAGAAGGCTGGCTCCGAGACCGATCGATGAAAAGTACCCGAGAAAACGGCGGCGGTCGGACGTGGAGTTTTTCATCAGCTCTCGAGAATGTCGTGGACGACTTCACCGTGGACGTCGGTCCATCGATAGTCGCGTCCACTGAATCGAAAGGTCAGCTTCGTGTGATCGACCCCGC
>CAYZGY010000251.1:0-9819 GCA_964478085.1 uncultured Planctomycetia bacterium | reverse complement strand
CGACCCGAAGGTGCGCGCGGATCGCGGTGAGGAACGCGTGATCTGGAAGAATGACGAGGTCGGTCGCTCGATCACGACGCCCATCCTTCACGACGGGCTTCTCTACACCGCGGACCTCAACGGCTTCGTCTGGTGTCTCGACAGCTCGGACGGCAAGACCGTCTGGACGCACGACCTCTTCGCGCCAGTTTGGAGTTGCCTCTTGGTCGCGCGCAACGAGCTCGGCTCGGCGATTCGGACGGGCGCGGCCGTCTCGAACGACACGCTCCTCCGAAGGGCGCCAACGTCCAGGTGCAGGTTCGACGCGACCACTTGGGGGCGAGCCGTGACATTCCCCACTCGATCGTCGCCGGAGAGATCAACGGGGCCGTCGTTGCCGTCGCTGGGGAGTTCCAGGGCATGGACGATCGCTGGATCGTCCTCGAGGACCATCGCGGCCGAAAGACCTGGATCCCGATCGCGAGCGTTCGGACCTTGACGTTCAACTGACGCGAACGAAACCTGAACGTTCGTTCTTCGGGAGGGCCGAAGACCCTGAAATCGGAAGGAGGGTAGAGACTGCGAGGATCCTCGTTATCATCGACAGCTTCCCTCGAATTCAGCCGCTCATATCGAAATCCGGGTCCTTGCGTTTCCATGCTCTTCCACAGACTCCGTATTTGGCTGCGTCGCGTCACATCGTCCGAAGCTCTCGAATCTGCTGAGCGATTGTCACGGCCCGATTGCCTCGTCGAGGGGCTCGAGCGGCGCGTCTTGCTTTCGGCCGACGCGGTCGCGGCGCTCGCGGATGTCGAGCTCGGCGAGGACGGGGGGGGAGGTGTGGTCGATGTTTCGGAAGGGTTCGCGGATCTAGAACATCCGGGGACCGTCATCGAGTTCGACACGGTTCCGATTCTCGTCGACGACAACGGTGATCGGCGCGCCGATCGGACGGTCGAGGACTTCTACGCGGAGCTCTTCGATGGTCTCGTTCCCGGCACGGTCGAGAACTTCCTCGACTACGTCGAGGACGGGGACCTCGACTCGAGCTTCATCCACCGCTCGATTCCGGGCTTCGTAATCCAAGGCGGGGCCTTTACGGAGGTCGACGGCGAGGCCCCGGTGGAGTCGGTGCCCTTGGACGCGCCCATCGTGAACGAGTTCGCCAGGCATGCGATCGTCAGCGGGTCGAACGCGGAGGTAGCCAAGGATCGGACGAGTGTCCTGTTGCCCGAAGGAACGGACCTGTCGAACGTATCGCCGGGTGACCGCATCCGTCTCATCGGCCGGAGTGACGGGCTCGAGGATCCGAGCGCGCCTGGAGATCGTGATCGCCTGCTCGATTTCTTCGAGATCACGGCCGTCGATGACGCTGCCGATTCCGTCGAGGTCAGCCCGACGCCGTTCCGAAACACCGAGACCGACGTCGAGTGGTTCATCGTTCCAGACGTGAACGTCGCTGGAACGCTGTCCCCGCCGAAGCAGGGCGGGGATCCTGACAGCGCTACGAGCGGCTTCTTCGTCAATCTCGAGAACAACGCGCCGAATCTCGATATCCAGAACGAGGGTTTCGCCGCGTTCGGTCGACTGCTCTTCGACGGGCTCGACGTGGCGCGAGCCATCGCGGATCTTCCGCGCATCAACGCCGGCTCGCCGTTCGACACTCTCCCGACGAACACTTTCGGGGAGTTCGATCTCGGCGATCTCGTGATGATCGAGAGCGTGCGAGTCGTCGAGAAGTTGAGCTTCTCGATCGAGTCGAACTCGAATCCGGACATCGTGCGCGCCGAAATCGATGAGGACGGCCGCGTGACTCTGACGCCGCGTGCGAACGCGAACGGAATCTCGACGGTTCGAATCCGCGCGACCGACCTCGGTGGAGCGTCCACGGTGCAAGCGTTCGACGTGAGCGTACTTCCCGTGGACGATCCGGTGGTTGCGGCGGATGATTTTGCCGAGACGCACCTCGAGTCGAGCGTCGACATCGACGTGCTCGCGAATGACTCTGACGTCGACGGAGTCCTCGACCCCGACACGGTCACCGTTCTGCGTAATCCGACCTTCGGCGAGGTCACGGAGGGCCCGACGGCGGGTACGCTCCGGTACACGCCGAATCCCGAGTTCATCGGTCAGGACACGTTCACCTACGCTGTCGCCAACACGGACGGGCAGGCCAGCGCGCCGGCCACGGTCACGATCGACGTGAGCGCGGGTACGGTCGTCGGCGTCGCAGCGGGCCGCGAACAGGTTCGATTCGAGGGAGCGGGTGCTTCCGTTCGAGTGATCCTGAGAGGAGCTGGTCAGGCGACCGTCACCGACGTCGGCGGCGAGCTCGTCCTGACGCTCGAAGGGACGGACGCGCGCAGCAATCTTCTCGTCACGAGCCGCGGCAAGCCCGTCGTGATTCGGGAATTGACCGCAGACGGGCCTCTCCGTTCGATTCTGGCACGAGGAGCGAGTCTCTCGGGCGACATGATCATCGACGGCTCCGTGCGAATGATCTTACTTCACAGCGATCTCGACACCGAGAACACGATCTCCATCGGCGCGGGACTCGTGGCGCCGCAGGCGGTGACGATCCGCATCGGGCAAGTGAGCAATCTCTCGATCACATCGCTGTCGTCGCTCGGCGTCGTCATCGTGTCCGAGTGGCTCGACAAGGGAGGCGCCTCCGACCGGATCGAGGCGCCCTCGATTCGATCGCTGCTCGTCAAAGGAGATCGCCGAAACGGGATCGACGGGGCGTTCGAGGCTTCCCTCGACCTCGACGGCTCCGACGGAGCGACGTACACGTTGACCACGGCGCTGGTCTTCGGAGGCTCGAGCGGCGTCGACTGGGACATCGACGGGGGCGCGATCAAAATCGACATCCGCGGTGCGGTCGACGACTTCGATCTCGACGTGGACGGCGCACTGAGGTTGCTTCGATTCGGTGATGTCGCCGATGCCGACGTCGACGCGGGCGCCATCCGGATTCTCTTCGCCCAGCGATGGCTCGACGGCTCGCTCCGCGCGGATCGCGTCGATGTGCTGACGGTCCTCGGTGACCGGCGCAACGACGTGAGCGGCGACTTCGGCGTCGACGTCGAGGTGGGTGATGGCGACGCTGATGCGAACGCGATCAAGAAGGCGCTGATTCGCGGGCGTCTGCTCGCGAGCGACTGGGTCATCTCCGGCTCGGTGCTGACGCTCTTCGTCGGCGAGAGCGACGCTGGCTGGACGGGAAGCCTCGATGGCTCGCTCCGTTCCTTCGTTGCGCTCGGCGATGTCGCGGGGACGCTCCGCGCACGTTCGATCTTCGTCATCACGATTCGTGGCGACGTGACCGCAGGGGGCTTTGCCGCGGGCTACGGTCTCGGACCGGACGGGATCCCGGACACGGCCGACGACGTCCTCGAGGGTGGCGAGGCAGCCAAAATCACTCGTCTGACGATTCTGGGAGAAGCAGACGCTGCCGTTCGCTTCGTCGCCGGGGTGTTTCCGCGAGTGATCATCATCGATCGCCAGCGCGTCGATGCCGAGGATGACGACCGTTTCGAGATCACGCCCGAGTGAACGGGCGCTTCATTCATCCGGGCTTGTCGATCGAACGCTCGATCTCGATGATCTTCTGGCGGACGTTCTTTCCGAGACTCTTGTCGCCGTAGCCACTGGCGTGAATCTCCTCCTCGACTACCTGGTAAGCCTCGAGTCCCGCAAGTTCGCCGTCACGCAAGCGGACGTACCAGGCGCGGTAGAGCTACTTCCAGAACTGGTCGGGCGGATTCGACTCGAGATCGATCGCGATGGACATCGCCTCGATGGCGAGATCGTACCTCTTGTGGCGCTTCGCCAGACTCGCGAGCGCCTGGGAGTCGGAAAGTCAGACGCTCGGGGAAGAGCTCCATCATGTCCTGGTGAGTGCGGAACGCCTGGTCGACGTACCCGGATTCGAGGTAAGCGTCTCTCGCCTTGCCGAAGATGTCGCGCCTGTTGGGGTGGCCGGGATGAGCCGAGAGGAAGTCGACGTATCCCTTCGCGGCGATCGCGTACTTGCCTTCCTGAGCGAGCTCATCGGCGCGCAGGTGGCCCTCGACGCCGAGGAGCTCCTCGTCACGCTGCCTGCGCAACTCGGCTGCGTCCGTGAGCTCGAGCGCGTCCATCAGCTCCTGCAGGTTCGCCTCGATTCGATCGACGCGCGCGACGATGTCAGTCCCGCTGGCACTCGCTCGAGCGGGGGTGCCTTCCGGGGTCGCCTCACCGCTCTCTGAGGCAGTTCCCGTTGACGTGGGGGAGCCGTCCGCAGGGATGGATCTCGCGCTGCGAGCGATCGGATCCCCTCCGGCGATGCGGACGGACTCGCGGGCTCGTCGAAGAGGCTCCTCCAGGCGAGGAGGGACAGCGTGATCGCGTTGACCGCTACGAGACCGGCGATGAGGATTCGTGATCGCGAACTCGTCATGCTGCCAGCCTACGGCTGTGTGGACGCAGGACCCGAGCGCGATCCGCGCAGGAAGGCGGATGTTACAGGTCCGTGACGATCACGGGCCCTCTACCGGTCCGGTAAGGGATCTGTATCGTCTGCGTTGACGGCGGAAAACTATCCAGCACGACCTTCAATCTTGCTGATGTGTTAAGACGGTTGGTCTGGAGAGGTCGGGGGCAGGACTCGGTACGAGAATGTCCATGTTCCTTGGCCAGAAGTTCACGCAACGTCATTTTTTCGACGTGGTTCAAGGTCTAAGCATGCAGCGGGACTCCGACGGTACGTCCAGTTCCGAGCTACGCGTTTTCGTCGCAGAAGGCTCGGTCATGGGGCGGAAGCTCGTCGCACGCCACCTCAAAAAGCTCGGTGCACTGGCTCGAGTGGTCGGCACGGGGTACGAGGCGGTCGAGCAGGCACGCTAACTCGGCGATGTGATCTCTCGATACGTCGTCAACGCCGCGCCCGACGTGACGACAGACTCGTGACGACAGGCTCCTGAAGGTCTTGACCTCCGCCGGGCTCGGCGAGTAGCTTCGAGCAGAAGGAGGTCGCCATGCCTGGTCGCTCGACTTCGTATTTCTCGAGTTCTCGACGCGCGTTCTTGGTCGCGAGTGGGGTCGGTTTTTGTGGGCAGCTTCTTCCGAATAACCGTCCGCTTTCTCGTCGCGGTTCGGAACCGGCGAAATCGACCATCCTGATCTTCCTCTGCGGTGGCGCTTCGCACATCGACACGTGGGACATGAAGCCCGACGCGCCGCTCGAGTTTCGCGGACCTTTCCGAGAGATCGCCACGTCGGCTCCCGAGATTCGGCTCTGCGAGCATCTTCCGCACACGGCGAAGCAGGCGCACCATCTCGCGATCGTGCGTTCGCTCGGCCACTTCCGGCGAGGCACGGGCGATCACCATGCGGGCTACTACTACAACCTGACGGGGATGCGTCCCGATCCGAGCTTCCCGCGATTGCTCAACAGCCGCAAGCCGGAGAAGACCGACGCGCCGTTCATCGGCTCGGTCGTCGGCGCGAAGACGCCGGCGCATCCTTACCTTCCGCAGACGGTGACGCTTCCTAAGATGCCGGGGCATCCGAATCACACGCGACCGGGGCAGTTCTCGGCGCGTCTCGGTGTCGTGCACGATCCCGTCTACGTCCACGGCCGCCTCGACAAGCCGCTCGATTTCGCCGTACCTGCGCTCTCGCTCGAGGGAGACGTGACACCGTCGCGACTGGCCTCGCGACGCGAGATGCTCGCGCGGATCGATCGTGCGCAGTGGCTTCTCGAGACTTGCGAGCAGGCGAGGCACTTCGGGGAGCATCAGAAGAAGGCGTTTTCGCTCCTCGGATCCGCCGAGGCGAAGCGCGCGTTCGACGTCTCGAGCGAGTCGGAGGCGACGCGCGAGAAGTACGGCAAGACGCTCAACGGCACGAGCATGCTGCTCGCGCGACGTCTCGCCGAGGCGCGCGTTCCGTTCATCACGGTCTTCTGGAACGAGGACCCGAAGCTCGCGCCGCTCTGCAAGAGCGCGGGTGGATGGGATACCCACGGGAACAACTTCAACTGTCTCGAGAAGTACCTCCTGCCCGAGTTCGATCGCGGCTTCGCGGCGCTCCTTGACGACCTTCACGAGCGCGGGCTGCTCGACAGCACGCTCGTCATGGTCTCGAGCGAGATGGGGCGGAAGCCGAAGGTCGGTGATCCACGCTCGGGAGGTGTGAAGGGAGCCGGGCGGGATCATTGGACGCACGCGATGAGCGTCCTCCTCGCCGGAGGCGGGATTCGCGGAGGACAGGTCTACGGTTCGAGCGACAAGATCGCTGCCTATCCGGACGACAAGCCGGTCGCCCCCGAGGATATCGCGAAGACGGTCTACCGCGTGATGGGTGTCGACGACGTCTTCGGCGAAGGCATGAACGGTCAGCCCGAGCCGATCCTCGAGCACGGCCGCGTTCTCACCGAGCTTTTCTGAGCCTCAGTTCTTCCGCAGGAAGGCGAGCAGGTCGGCGATGTCTCGAAGGGACATCTCCGCGGCGATGTTTTCCGGCATGAACGACTTCTCCGTCGACTGGAGCGTCTGGATCTCGCTTCGCAGGAGGTGCCTTTTCGTCCCGTCGGCGAGCGCGAAGTTCAGGCTGTTGCCGGTCTCTTCGAGAACCAACCCGTTGACGACGTCACCGGTCTTGAGGACGGCCGTGTACCCGACGTACTTCGGCTCGACCGCGGCGTTCGGATCGACGATCGCTTCGAGGTAGGCCTCGGCGGAACGATCGGACAGCGCTTGCAGGTTCGGTCCGGTGTCGTTGCCGACGTCGTCGACGCGGTGGCACGTTCCGCAGCGACGGACGAACACGTCCTTCCCGCGAGACGCGAGACCGTTGAGCCGAATGGCGGGTCGAAGGGCGGCGAGGAGCTGCTCGCGGTTCTCGAGTCCTCCGCTCGTGAACAGCTTCTTCGCCCGTTCGGCGAGCTTCGGGTAGCGGTGGGTCTTGAGCTGCTGGCGCTCAGCGGGAGCCACGGTCGATCTGGGCACGGCGCCCTCCTCGATCGCGGTGACGAATGCGGCCGTCCAGTCCGGGCGTGAGAGCAGGGCCTGCGCGGCGACCGCGCGGACGGTCGGAGAAAGCGTCGGCCAAAGCTGAAGGATCGGAGAGGGGGCGGATCCGAGCTTGCGGAGGCGTTGAATGGCGGCAACCTGCACGGAGGTAGGTGGTGAGCCATTGAGCACCTTCGAAAGGATCTTCTCATCCTCTGCGCGGTTCATCGGCAGATGGCCGAGCACTCTGATGGCCGCGACTTGCCGCTCGAGCGCATGCCGGCCCGATGTCGGAACGGCACGGGCCGCCTCGATGATGGCCCGTAACGGTTTCGCGACCTCCGCGATTTTCTCGTTCTTCTTTGCGAGCCCGTCGAGTGTCGTGCCGACCGATTCGAGACCGGCGATCAAGGAGGCCAGCGACGGAAGTTGCGAAAGCTGATGATCGGAACGATGTCGCGGTAGTGAGCTCTCGAGCAGAATCGCGAGTCCATCGAGCTCGTTCGTCTTGAGGGCCAGAGACATCAAGGGTTCGAGGTAAGGTTTCAGCTTCCGATCACGATCGTCTCGAAACTCCTTCAGCAGTGACTCTTGGTGAGGAATCACGGAGCTCAGGACGGCTGCACGAATCCACGGATCTCTCGAGTAGCGTTCGGCCAGTCTCGCGAAGCGAAATCTGATGGATTCGTCCTTCCACCCGCCCGCCGTGAGAGCCAGCTGCAACGCGACCGAGGGGTCTCTGTTCGGGCTGCTCACCAGACGGACACGAGATGGCCCGATGGCTTCCGAAAGCCGGATGGCGAGACGGGCTACGCCGGCGTGGGAGTCCTTCTGCGCGTTCTCGAGCAGCGCGACGTCGATTTGACCCGCTCCGATAACCGCGGAAAGCGCGTGCATTCGAGCGAGCGGTCGCGTGTCGTGCTCCGCCATGCGCCAGAGCGCATTGTACGTGTGGAAGTCGTTGCGCTCGACGAGGACGCGGTGAGTGCGATCACGGATCGATCCGTTCGGATGTCCGAGCAGCTCGACCAGCTTGATGGATGGGCGTGACGCGATCTTCGGAACCTCGCGGAGGCTCTTCGCGTCGGGACCGTCCGGGATGATGCGATAGATGCGCCCTCGGTCCTCGCCGAATCGATAGAACGGCAAGAGCTCCTCCCGACCAGCAGCCGGAAGCCAATCGGGGTGCTCGATCATGTACCGGTACATGTCGACGACGTAGAGCGCACCTTCGGGACCCGTCCGCGTCATCACGGGACGACACCAGCGATCGGCCGAGGCGAAGAAATCTCGCTCGCCGGGTTTCGTATCGACACGTCCGCGGAATGTGACCCCGTCGCGCTCGAGCAAGCTGTGCTGCACGAGGCTGTGAAACGGATCGCAGGTGAACGCGTGTGTGACTCCGTCACGCGGAAAGAGAATCTCGTCGCGGTAGATGCTCGGTCCGCAAGCGGAGGTGAACGTGTTCGCGTGCTCGAAGCTGTGGTAGCGCTTCTGCGTCAGCTTTGCGGGGTAGAGCCGAGGATTGGTTCCGCGAAGTAGCTGTTTTGCGCCAGGAGTCGCGATGTGCGGGTTGCGTCGCGTGTAGCGATCTTCGAGGACCCAGTGCCAGAGCGGAAAGCTGTTCTGTACGCCGAACCAGTCGCCCCAGTCGTTTCGTATGCGGCCGAATTGCGAAGGGCCTGCGAGCGGATCGATCGTTCCCTGGTCGGGAAGGATGCGAAAATCGCGACTGCCGAGCTGAAGCGACTTTCCGGTCTTGATCGAGCGGACCTGATTCTTCGCGCCGTATCCCGCGTGATGTCCTCCGCTCGCGAAGTGGATCCAATTGTCGAGACCCCAACGCGGACTGTTGACGCGAAGCTGCTGATTGCCGGGCAGGAAGCCCGTGAAGAGGACGTCCTTCTTGTCGGCGCGACCGTCTCCGTCCGTATCCTCGAGATAGAGGATGTCGGGTGCTGCTGAAACGATGATGCCCTTTCGCCATTCGATGACGCCCGTCGGAAAGCTGAGGCCGTCGGCGAAGAGCGTCGACTTCTGGTAGCGACCGTTCTCGTCGGGGTCCTCGAGGTAGCGAACGCGGCCACCATGCTTTCCCTTGCCATCCATGCCGTAAGGATAATCGGCCATCTCGACGACCCAGAGCTTGCCGTCCGCGCCCCAGTCGATCGCGACGGGATCTTTCACGAGCGGCTCGGCGGCGACGAGCTCGAGACGAAAGCCCTCGCGAATCTGTGTCGCGCGCATCGTCTCCTCGGGACTCTTCGGCTCGGACTCGGGTTTCGGCGCGCTCGGGGTCGGAACGGCCTTGGCGCTCTCGATCGGTGTCAGGCCCGACGCGAGGAAGATCTTGCGAGCGTCCTCGCCTGAAAGTGGGCGGTCAAAGATCGCAGCGTGCTCGATGCGTCCCTCGAAGTTCGCGAAGCGATCATTGCGTCCGCCGATGAACACTTGCGATTCGCCTTCGCGTGGATAAGTTGCACCGAGCTTGCCGTCGACGTCCGGAGTCTTGCTTCCATTGACGAAGCAGCGAACACGGTCACCATCGCGGACAAGGACGACGTGGTTCCACGTCTTCGGACGGATGATCGTGCGCCCCGCACGGAGTCGATTCCGCGCGTTGCCGTTGAAGACGATGAATCGCCCCGTGTTCGAATGCGTTCCGCCGATGCCGAGATGCTCGCCCGGCGCGCCGCTCGCGAGATCGGCGCCATGAGAGAAGAAGTAGCCTGTCACCGGACGCGCCGTGTTCGACAGGTCGTTGCGGAACCAGATCGACACGCTGTAACGATCGCCGAGCTGGGGCACCTTCGCGGCGAGTCGGCCCCCCGAGAAGTTCGCCGTC
>CAYZGY010000250.1:0-9832 GCA_964478085.1 uncultured Planctomycetia bacterium | reverse complement strand
GTCGGTGCGAGCGTCAACATGGCTGTGAGCGAGAACTTCACGTCCGCGTCGATCGACGGATTGGTGAACGCACGCCATGGTGTTCGAGTTCTCTCGAACGCGTACGAGGACATCTTCCTCGTTGCGAAGGGATCCGCGTTCACGATCGGATTCGGGCTCGCCGGCTCCGTGCCGTTCGTATCGATGGACGCGCGAACCTACGCGTCGATCGGCGGCACGGTCGATACGCCCGGGAACGTGCTCATCTCCGCTCAGGATCACACCGACGTCGATCTCGTCGCTGGAGAGTTCGCGCTCTCCCTCGGCGGCGCGGTCGGAGGTGGTGCTGTCGGTCTCGCGGTTCTCGAGAAGGACACGGCGGCCTTCGTCGACGATGGTGCGGTCATCGACGCTCGCGCCACGGACACGAGCACGATCGAGGCTTTCGATGGTGAGGCGTTGACGTCTGGTGACTCGAACACCTTCACCATGGACGTCGTCCGCGGTCTCGCGGTGCAGGCGTATTCGAGCGAGGACATCGTTCGTTTGAGCGGAGCCGGCACGGTGAGCGGCGGAATCGCTGTCGCCGGCGCGGCGGGCTTCTTGCTGCTCGACTCGGACACGACGGCTGATATCGGCGACGCGGAGATCAACCTTCGCGACGATCCGGACGATCCCGACGACGTCGGTTCGCTCCAGTCGGTTCGCGTCGGGGCCGTGAACGACGTCTACGTCCAGGGAGTTCCCGTGAACCTGAATGTCGCAGACGTGGGAATCTCGGGGTCGCTTGATCTCGGCATCTTGCGGAACGATACGACGGCATCGATCGGCGACGGAGCGCGGGTGCACGCGGCACGCGATATCGTGCTCGACGCGACGTCCATCAAGGAGATCCAGAGCTTCGCGGGAGGCGCAGGCGTCTCGGCGGGGCTTTCGATATCGGGAAGCATCGCGAGCTATCTGATCGGCTCGACGGCGGGGCTTTCGGGGGACGACCTTCTCGACACCGTGCTCGAGGCCGCCGTGAACGACGCGCTCGCGTTGCTGGACGAGAAGCTGTCGGATCTGCGCGAGTTCCTCATCGAGCAGATCGGTTCTGCGGTCGACTCGATCTCGCGACTGCTGACCTCGTATACAGGCCTCGTCGGCAGTGAAGCCGAAGCGGTCACGTCGACTCTCGGCGATGTCGACGCGGAGGATCCCTTCGCATCGCCCGAGGGGGTCGAAGGACGGACGGCGGCTCTCGTCGACGGTGCGACCGAAGTCGTGGCAGGTCGAAACCTCGATCTCGACGCGACCGAGCACGTCGAGGTCATCACCGACACGACCTTCACGATCTCGAAAGACTTCAGCGGCAATCCCATCCCACTCGCGTTCGACGCGTCGATCGTCCAGAACAACGGCTCTTCGCAAGCGTCCATCCTCGGAGCGAGCGACGTTTCGGCTTCCCAGTGGATCACGCTCGACGCCAATACCGAGAGCACCGAGTCGACCGCCGGATTCCTGTCCGTGACGTCGAACGGCAGTGGCGCCCTGGCGACGGTCGAGAACTCGACGATCTCCGACGCCGGGAGCCTTTGTGCGAACGCGGTCTCCTCGCCGAAGCTCGAGCCCAAGGCGAATCTGCTGCTCTCCGCGATTCCGGGTCTCGGCGGCATCCACTTGCCGCGCTTCGCGATCGTCGATACGGATCGTACGATCGACGCGAGCATCGTGAGCTCGAACGTCGACATACGTGGAGTCCTGGCGTTCAGCGCGGTTGACGAGGCGATCGTCGCACCGTTCTCGCTGGTTCTGTCGAACGCCGTGAGCGACGTCGCCATCGCTCCTTCGGTCGCGGTCTCCATTCTCCGTGCCACGACTCGATCGGGCGTCTCCGGCGGTTGGGTTCGAGGGGCGAGTGACGTTCGCTTCGACGCGACGTCGAACGCGGACATCGACGTGCTCGCCGCATCCGAGGCCGGCTCCTTCGGCGCGCTCGCCATCGCTCCATCGTTCACGTACAACCAGGCGGGAAGCCTCGTCGAGAGCCGCTTCACGGGCGGCGCTGACGTCGCGGCCGACGGTGTCACGGGCTCGGTTTTCCTCGCGGCTTCGGACAACTCGACGATGTTCTCGCTCGCGGGAGGTGCCGCGCTTTCGGGAAGCTCGGCCGTCGGAGCCGCCCTCGCGATCAACGTCACACGCGGAGACGTGCGCGCGCGAGTCGACGGCGCCACCGTCGCTTCCGTGAACGACAGCGTGTTCGTTTCAGCCAGCTACACCCCGGAGATTCAGGCGGTCGCCGTGGGGGGCGCAGTCGGTCTCTCTGCAGGAGTTGCGGGGTCGAGCGCGATCAACGATCTCGCCGCGACCGTCGAGGCCAGAACGACGTCCTCGACGATCACCGCCAACGACAGTGTCGCGGTCCTCGCGGATTCCGATGCGACGTTCTTCGGTGTCGTGGGAACTGTCGTCTTCGGGACGAGCGCCGGCGTCGGCGGCTCGGCGACCGTGAACCTTCTCGGAAACACGACGCGCGCGTTGATCGGTGCGGGCTCGACGGTTCGCGCGGACGGAAACGGCGCCATTTCCGTGCCGCTCGCCTCCGGAGACTCGGTCGGCCCTGACAGCCTGCGCGGCGTGGCGGCGATCGCCACGAGTGACGTCGACCTGGACCTCCTGACAGCCAACATCGGGGCGTCGTCGACCGGTGGATTTGCGTTCACCGTTGCGGTGACCGTGTCCGACGATTTGACCGAGGCGCTCGTCGACGGCGCGACCGTCAACGGTGGAGACAACTCCTCCGCGAACGCCGCTCAGTCGGTCTTCGTCCGCGCGTTTCATATGACCGACCTCGACGTCAAGGCGGGCGAGATCGCGCTCGCCGGGACGGTCGCAGCGGGCGCGTCGAGTGACACCTCGGTCATCGACACGACGACGCGTGCAGCCATTCGCTCCGGATCGAACGTACAGGCTCGATCACGGGTCGAGGTGTTCTCGACTGCGCGTACTCGGGTCAATTCGCTCACGGTGGCCGGCTCGGTGTCCGGCACGGCGAGCATCGCGGGAAGCGTGCTCGTCGTCCACATCGAGAATCAGAACGAAGCGACGATCAGCGGCTCCGTCGTGAGCTCCGAGGGATCGATCCGCGTCGTCGCGGACGATCAGGTCCTCCTCGGCGACAACACGAACCTGACCTTCCGCGACGACGGCTCGCGTCTCGGTGTGATCGCCGGCAATCTCTCGATCGGCGGCGCCGCGGGCGTCGGCGGCTCGGTCATCGTCACTTCGATCGGCAACACCACCGCGGCGCGTCTGTCGGGGTCGACGACGAACGCTCGAGGTCTGACGGAGGTGAGAGCGAACTCGCTCAGCGACCTCAAGACCGATGCCGCGAGCGGAAACATCGGCGGATACGTCGGCGCAGGTGGCGCCGTGGTCGTCAACATCATCGAGACGGATACCTCGGCCGCCATCGACGAGGCCGGCGGCGACACGTTCGTCAACACGGACCCCGACTTCGCGACCGGAACGCAGGACGTCTCGGTCGTGGCGGACGACCATACGATCCTCGACAGCCTTGCTGGCGTCATCGGTGCCGGATTCATCGGTGCTGGTGCCGGTGTCGACGTCGCGAGCGTGAAGAACAGCACGAACGCCATGGTGGGCGCGGGATCGGACGTGAGCGCCGGACGCGACATCACCGTGCACGCCAACGAGAAACGGGACCTCGACTCGGTCGTCGCTGCCCTCAGCGTCGGCCTGGTCGGCGCGCAGGGTGCCGTGTCGGTGATCACGGTGGGCGACGCAGCCTTGCAGGATGGCGCGACCGCTGCGGCGAATACCGCCTCCTCGCTCAACACGCAGCTGTCGACGTCGGTGGTCGCCGGAAGTCTGGGCGGCTCGGGTACGGCGTCTCGCGCACGCTCGCGGACGGACAGCGAGCGCTCGCAGCTCAGAGTCACGGACGCTCTCGATCCCTCCGCGGTCATCGTCGAGGGCATCGGCGCCTCGGTCGGGACCGGTGCAGCGCTCGTCGCCGGCGGAGACATCCGTGTCGAGGCGTTCGACGAAGTGGACATCGATCAGTTCGCGGGTGGGCTCTCGCTCGCGCTGGTAGGCTTCGGTGCCTCGGTCGGCGTGGCGAAGTCGGGAGGCAGCACGTCGGCGATTCTCTCGGGCTCCGCCTCGGCTGGCGACGACGTCTTCGTCACGGCGGACTTCTCGTCGAACATCACCGGAGACGCCTGGGCCGGACAGGCCGCGGCGGTGAGCGCTGGAGGAGCCATCAGCGTTCTCACGGACGCGAGCCACCAGACTGCATCGCTCGGGGGCGGTGCGAACATCACCGAGGCGGACGACGTGCGCGTTCTCGCGGACGCCGAGCGGCGCGTCACGAGTCGCGCTCGCCAGGGTGGGGTCGGTGCCATCGCCCTCGGAGCGGCCGTCACGGATGGCGACATCGCGGGCTCGACACGCGCCGTCACCTCGGGAGGGGCACGCGTCGGACAGGATCCGTCGGGCAGCGTTGGAGATCTCTTCGTGACCGCCGACGCTGACTCGATCACTACGGCAGATTCGATCGGGCTGACCGTGGGGCTCGTGAGCGGCAACATCAACAGCGCCGATGCGGACATCGAGACGGCGGTCGAGGCTTCGGTGGCGGGCGACTCCCGCGTCGACGTTGACGGCAACGCGGAAATCGTCGCCCTCTCGCAGGGCGCCGCGACGGCAGAGATGCTCGGCGTCTCCGTCGGTGCGGTCGCGGTGTCGGTTTCGCTCTCCGACGCGACGGTGCGGCCCGACATAGAGGCCTCGGTCGACGGCACCTCGGTCGTCGAGGCGGGAGGTTCGATCACCGTCCTGTCCGCGCACAACTTCACGCGGGCGGGTTCGCTGATCTCGAAGGGCGCCAGCGCGGAATCGGACGCGCCGATGGGAAAGCTTGTTGGCGACACGGGTGCCGAGTCCACCGCGACGGCCTCTGCTCGCGCACACTCGTTCGTCGGTGCCGATTCGCAGCTCGCCGCCGCTGGCGACGTGACGATCTCGACCCTCGTGCACAACAACGCTGACGCGGACTCCTCCGGGATCGGTGGAACTCTCGTCGGGGTCGGTGTGGCTTTCGCCGGCTCGGTCGCGAGTCGTGCTAGCCTGGCGCAGGTGAACGGCGAGGTGAGTCGAGCGGCGAACCTCACCATCGAGGCGCGATCCGTGAATTCCGCGGTTGCCAGGGCTCAAGCGATCGTCGGTGGTATCGAGGTCGGTACGGGTGCCATTTCCACCGCGACGGTGGACCCGACGGTCCGTGCGGATATCGGTGATGGCGGTCGTGCGGATGTCGACACGGATGTGATTCTGCGCTCGCGTTCCGAGGGGCAAACCCTCGCGACGTCCACGGGTACGACGGGCGCGGTCATCGCGGCCGGCGGATCCGTTTCGGACGCCACGGACGTCTCGGACGTCGACGCGGCGATCGGTGCGGGCGCCGTCGTCACGTCCGGATCTCGAATCACCCTCCAGGCGCTGCACAATTACGATACGGACGGAAGCGCGATCGCGAATCGTTCGCGCGCGATGTCGAAGTCGACGGCCGGAGCGATCGTCGCGGCCAGCGGCGCGGACGCCGACGCGATCGCGGATGCCGACGTCGACGCGACCGTCGCCGTGGGTGCGCAGCTGAGCGCGGGCGGTGACGTGTCACTGTCGGCACTCTCGAACAACGACGCGTTCGCCGATTCGCGCGGCATCCAGGGCGGCCTCGTCGGTGTCGGGACGAGCTCCGCCGAGGCGAGCGCCAACGGCGACGCGGCGGCCAGCATGAACGGAAGCGTCCTCGATGCGAACGGTCTCCAGATCGTGGCCCTCGCGGCGAACAAGGCCGACGCGGACTCGAGTGCCGTCTCGGGCGGCGTCTTCGCCGGCGCGGGATCGTACGCGACGGCCAACGCAAGGCCCGAGATCTACGCGTCGATCGGCGACGGCGCGTCGGCTGCTGTCGGCGGCGGCGTCACGATTCGCTCGCAGTCCGAGATGGACGCGGACTCCGACGCTCGCGGGGTCGAAGGCGGAGAGGTGACTCTCGGCGAGTCGACGAGCTCGGTCTTCGTCGATCCAGACATCGCGACCTTCATCGGTGCGGGGGCTGTCGTCGACGCCGGACTCGACATCGTTCTCGAGACGCTCAACGGCCAGGCGGTCGACGTGGGCGACGGCTCGTTCACTCCGTCGAGCGACGTCAGCACGGGGAGCGACACCATCGACATCGGGCAGCACGGCCTCAACTCCGGTGATCAGGTCGACTACGACAACGGCGGCAACTCGAGCATCGGCGGCCTCGACAACGATCGCAGCTACAACGTGATCCGGATCGGCGCGAACACGGTCGCGCTCGGCTCCGTGTTCGACGCCGAGCTGATCGACGGCGTGCAGGATACGATCCAGTTCAGTGGCAGCCACAATCTCGAGACAGGTGACCGGGTACGATACCGCGCGGACGGGAACGGCCCGGTATCGGGACTCACCGACGGTGTTCTCTACCACGTCCGGCGCATCAACGCCTCGGCGATCAAGCTCGCGACCACGGCGTCCGGAGCGACCTCGGTCCTCAGGAAGTTCAATCCGTCTTCGGATGTCGACGACTCGAGCGACGAGTTCACGCTCGCTGCGCACGGCTTCTCGAACAATCAGCCCGTGACCTATCGCTCGCCCGAGCTCGTCGAGTTCACAGCGCGCGTCGTCGACGTCGTCGTCGGGGACGACGGACGTACGCTCGAGACCGATACGAGCGCGGACAACATCTTCATCCAGGGGCACTCGTTCACGACGGGAGAAGAAGTCACGTACCGGACGACCGGCACTTCCCTCTCGGGTGTCACGTCGGGCGACCCGTACCACGTCATCCGCGTCGACGACGATTTCATCCAGCTCGCCGCGACGCCTGATGACGCCACGAACGGCGTGGCCATCGCGATCAGTGGCAATCCGAACTCGACCGACGTTCACTCGCTCGGGCCGGCCGGCGCGACTCCGATCGGCGGTCTCGTCACGGGCAACACGTACTACGCCATCGTCGTCGACGCGAACACGATCCAGCTCGCCGGGTCGCCGGGCGGTCCGGCGATCGACGTCGACGCGGACGGCATCTCGGGCTCCCACGGTATCGGCACGGAGGGAATCGACCTGGGTCCGTCCCTCGGCATCCAGCAACTGCGCGTCGACCTGACCTCGCGGCCTGCCGGCACGCACCGGCTGATCGGCGCTGGTGGCGCGCTCGGCCTTATCGATGCACCGACCGGGAACGGCATCCCGACCGCGAGCGCTCGCGGCTCCGCGGGTGGCGCGGTGGCGATCCGAGGCACGTTCGCGAACACCGACGTGACGCCGTCGGCCCTGACCTACATCGGGGGCGGGGCTGTCGTGGACGCGGGCGGCGGCGTGTCTCTGGCGTCGACGTCGGCAGCGGTCGGCAGCGCGGTCGCTCGGAACAACCAGGGCGGCTTCGTCAGCGTCGGAGTCGGCGAGTCCGACATCGACGTGCGAAACTCGAACATCGTGCGCGTGGGCTCGGCTGCGACCGTCCGAGCGAGCGGTGGTTTCACGATGCACGCGGACACGACGAACCAGCTCGATGGCTTCTCCGATTCTGCTGGAGGTGGCGCGATCGAGATCGCCCGCGGGCGCTCGTATGGCGACGTCACCTTCAGCTCGCTCGTCGAGATCGAGGCCGACGCAGACATCGTCGCGCGCGGCGCGATGGAGCTGCGTGCCGAGAGCGACTCCTTCGGCGACATCGAGGGATTCTCCGACGGTGGCGGATTCGGAGTCGACAGCTTCGCGGTGGGACGCTTCACGGTGGGACGTTCGGGCGCACCGTCCCCGACGCGTGTCGACGTCGACTCGGGTGCGCACGTCGAGGGATTGACCGGAGTGGTCGAGGCCGACGCCTCCTTTGACCTCTACGCGCGCGGTGATGCCGAGGCCGGTGGCTTCGCGACTGACGCTGACGGCAAAGGCGAGGTCGATGTGCACACCGACGCCTTAGTCAACCTCGCGGCGAACTCCACGGTGCGCGGTACGGACAGCCTTCTCATCCGTGCGGAGCACTCGAATCTCGAGGCCGACTCCCGCTCGTACGCGGACAGCTCGAGCGCGTTCGGCGACACCGATACCGACGCGTTCAACACGCAGGTGACGCGGTCGATCGTCGCCGCCGCCGCCGACGCTCTCGTCGTCTCGACGTTCCTCATGGTCGAGGCGCTGACGGACATCGACCGATTCGTCACCATCGCCGACGGTGATGGTGGATTCATCGACATCGGTGGGGACGACGCGAGCAGCTTCCTCAGCCCTGAGCGTCGGATCCTCTTCGACGCTGACGCCTTGCTCCTCAGCGGGCCTGCTCCCGAGCTGATCGTCAACTCGAGTGGGCAAGTGGTCAAGGACGTGAACGTGGACTTCTCGGAGACGCCGACGCGTGTGATCGTCGAGGACATCATCAACGACGATCCGGGGCGGGCGCGCTTCCTCGTCGACCTGCTTGACCCGGCTCGCGTGCTCGTCCCCGGGTACCTCGATGTCAGGGTCGGTGTGATCACGGGCGACCAGTCGACGTTCGACTTCCGCGAGACTTACGAACGCGTCCTCCTGACGAACAACTCGTTCAAGGACTTCGAGATCCGCGATATCGATCCGGTCAACCGCACCGAAGACGGCGAGGTCACGATCACCGTGGAGGACGACGTCGATTTTGAGTTCGACGTCATTCACAGCTTCGGCCCGACGCTCATCGAGATTCAGAACCTCGGCGCTGTCGCCGATCCGGAGATCTACCTCAACGGCGTCATCGAGAATCCGATCGGCACGACTCGCATCGTCAACGAGTCGGGCGACGTCGCCTCGGAGAACGGCCAGCATCTCGTCCGGACGAACATTCTCGACGGACGGACGAATGTGGGCATCTTCGGAAGCTCACTCGAGCCGGCAGCCCGGGAACGTGTCGAAGTCGACCTCGTTCGATCGAAGAATCCGCTGACGGGTGAGGACCTGCCGACGCAGGTCTTCGTGGATTCCGGAATGGACACGTGGCTGCGACTCAAGGGGCGACTGCGCGATCCGAGCATCGTCGACTTCACCGTCGACGTCGACTCGATCGTGGCCGGCGACACGATCGACCTCGTGCTCGAGGAGAGTGTCGAGGAACTCGAGCGAATCGTGATCTCGTATGAAATCGACGTTATCGAGGATCTCCTCGACCCGGACATCATCACCGCTGTCATCACGCACTTCCGACCCTCGGCCGCCGATCCTCTACCCGAGCCCGTCCCGCTCGGCATCTTCGGGACGAGTGGCGTTCAGATCGACAGCACGTACGACTTCGGCCTCCTCGAAGCGGGCGGTGACATCGACGTCGTCGGAAACTTCGAGGCGCGCAAGATCCACGTCACGGGCTTCACGAACATCTTCGGGCTCGGCGACATCGACGTCTTCACGAACGGAAACATCGTTCTCACGGAGACCGTTGGGGACATGCGCGTCGGCGACATCCACTCAACGATGGGCGATGCGACGCTCGCGGCTCCGGTCGACATCGTCGACGCGCAGGGCGACTTCGAGGCGGACGTCTCGGCGACGAATATTACGCTCACAGCCGTCACGGGGCTCATCGGTTCCCGCTTCAACGACCTCGAGATCGACTCGCAGAACTTCGCGCCGGGATTCCTCACCGCGACGGCGGCGCTCGACATCTACGTCAACGTGGTCGTGTCGGGACTCAGCGTCAAGGGGGTGCGTTCCGAGGCGAGCCACATCCGTCTGACGACGCGCGACTCTCGCCCCGCGAGCGACGAGGACATCGTCGTCGGACCGGGGC
>CAYZGY010000249.1:2037-9869 GCA_964478085.1 uncultured Planctomycetia bacterium | reverse complement strand
AGAAGGTCCTGGAGCACCTCGTCCCAAAGCACGTAGCCGTACTTCTGCGCGTTCGACTTCGTGATCATCGTCAATCGACGACGCGAACGCGAACGCGCGGTCTCGAAACCGAAGCGCAAGACCCGCTCGATGCCGCGCCGCGTGTGAACAGCCGTCTGGAGCGCGAACTCCTCGGGCTCGCCACGACGGAATCGCCCTCCGTTGTCGACGTACTCGCCCTCGGAGTTTTCTCGAATGACGACGAAGTCGATGCCGCGCTCGCCCTCCTCGACGCCGACGCCGGCAAGCGGAGAACGCACACCCGGGAAGAGTCGTGTGGGGCGCACGCACGCGTACTGATCGAAGGCCTGACGCATCCGGATCAGCGGCGCGAGCGTCACGTGGTCGGGAAGATCCGACGGCATCCCGACCGCACCGAGGAAGATCGCGTCGAACTTCTCGAGACGCTCGAGGAAGTCGTCCGGGACGACGGATCCCGTCTGCGTGTGGTGGAGGATTCCCCAACGAAACTCGGCAAGCTCGAAGCCGATCGCGTCCGCAGGATCCTCGCTCTTCTGCCGACATTCGAGGGCGCCGAGCACGCGAACGACCTCGTGGGTCACCTCGGCTCCGATACCATCTCCGGGATAGAGCGCGATGCGGTGCCGGCGCGGGGCGGCTGCTGGATTCGTCGTCGTTTCCATAGGGTCATCTTAACGCGAGATTAGCGTAATCCGACTACGCAACTCGGCACGCATTCGAGCCCAGAGGGACGATAACCACGCGACCGAAGTTCCCTCCCGCGTTATCTCTACGGACGACTCAAAAGCGCCAGTATCCTTGTCCGAAGAATAGTTGGGCGGTGAGTTTCGCGGGATTGGCTGAGCGATCGTAGCAGGGCATGCAATCGACATCATCCGAAGTCTCTTCGACGCGGTTCGACTTCCCCATCGCTCTTCTGAGCGTCGACGAGCAAGGGCACGTCGTCGAGGCGAACGATCGCTGGTGTGAGCAGACCGGACTGAACGCCGACAAGTCGCTTGGCGAAGGCTGGATGGCCGCCGTCGCGAAAGAGGACCTCGAACGTGTCCACGACGAGTGGACACACGCGGTCGAGTCGCTCTCCCCGCTGCACCTCGAGTTCACCTTGCGCGGTCGTGACGAACACGCCCGAGCGCGCTACGCGTTTCTCGAGCTGCGGCCGCAACCCGCGCGCACGAGCTCCGATTCGAGAATCGCCTTCCTCGCCACGCTTCACGAGATCTCTCGCATCAAGCACGAGAACGCGCTTCAAAAAGGACAATCGCGCCTCATGCAGCTCATCGCTGCCGGCGCCGAGCTCGAGAAGACACTCTCCATCCTGACGCTGCTCATCGAGGACGCCCTCCCGAAGACCCACTGCTCGATCCTCCTACTCAACGCACGCAGGACACACCTGCGCTACGGCGCCGCCCCGAGCCTCCCGCCCGAGTACGTCGAAGCGACCGGGCATATCGCCATCGCTCCTGACGCCGGCGGCTGCGGCCGAGCCGCATGTATCGGCGAGCGCGTCATCTCCGAGGACATTCAGAACGACCCGCGCTGGGAGGCGTTCCGCCATCTCGCAGAAACGCACGGCTTTCGAGCTTGCTGGTCGCAGCCGCTCTTCTCGTCAGACGGCAAGACACTCGGCACCTTCGCGATGTACTACGACGAACCTCGCGCGCCGAACGAAGAGGAGATCGCCATCATCGAGCTCGCCGCGCAGCTCGCCGAGGTCGCGATCAAGTCGAGTCGCTCCGAGACTCAGCTACGCGCCGAAAAGAACGCTGCACAACTCGCGAGCCAGCGCAAGACCAGCTTCCTCGCGCGTGTCAGCCACGACATGCGCACGCCGATGAACACGGTTCTCGGCATGGTCGATCTCGCGCTCTCGGGTGACCTCTCGGATGAGCACCGCGAGTACCTGACCACCGCTCGACACTCGGGCGTCGCGATCCTCGAGCTCCTCAACGACGTCATCGACCTCGCCAAGATCGAGGCGGGCAAGACGCCCCTCGAGGTCACCACGGTCACCGTCGAGGAGTTCGTCTTCGACAGTCTCAGCGGGCTCGCCTTCGCGGCCCACCAGAAGGGTCTCGAGATGGTCGTCGACATCGACGAAAACGTCCCCGAGAAGCTCGAAGGCGATCCGGCAAAGTTGCGCCAGATCCTTGTCAATCTCGTCGGCAACGCTGTCAAGTTCACCGATCACGGCGAGATTTGCGTCACGATCGAGAACGAAGCCGAAGAAGCCGAAGAAGCCGAAGAAGACGATGAGGTGACGCTCAAGGTCACCGTGAGCGATACGGGCATCGGTATTCAAAAGGAGCTCCACGCGCACATCTTCGATTCGTTCGTCCAAGCCGAGGGAGGCGCCTCGAAGCAGTTCGCCGGCTCGGGACTCGGCCTGGCGATCTCGGCGCGGCTCGTCCGCATGATGAACGGACAAATCTGGCTCAAGAGCGAGGTCGGCAAGGGATCGTCGTTCCACTTCAACGCGAAGCTCCGGCGTCTCGCCCCACCCGTCGAGCGCACTCCTTTTGATACGGAAAACGGTCGCGTCCTGCTCGCGTGCCTCAATGACTCACTCCGTCGATCGCTCTCGCGTCGTTTTCAGAGCTGGTCGCTGCGCTCGACGACGGCCGTCGGCGCGGACGCCGCATTGACGGAGCTCGACTCGGCGAATCGAAAAGGCGCGCCCTACGAGCTCCTCATCCTCGATCGCGACCTCGACTCGCCGATCAAGATTCGTCGGATTCTCAGCGAAGCCCGATCGAATCCGAACTTTCAGACGCACGTCGTCCTTCTCGAGTCGATCCTCGCGAAGGCGAGCGGCGACGCCTTCCCGAATGTCGCGAGCGTCGGCAAGCCGGTCTTGGCGTCCGAGCTCGACCGTGCCATCCGCATCTCCTTGGGAGGACGGGACGCCGCGCGGGAGCGAAAGTCGAAGAGCGATTCGACGGCGCGCAGGAAGTCCGCTTCGCGCTCGGCATTCGAGTCGGAACTTCAGAAGAGTCTCCAAGTCCTCCTCGTCGACGACAACGACGACAATCGCGCCCTCGCGGTACGCGTGCTCAAGAAACGTGGCCACGAAGTCATCTGCGCGCGCAACGGAAAAGAGGCGATCGAGTGTCTCGCCATCCACGATATCGACATCGCTCTCATGGATCTCCACATGCCGGTCATGGACGGACTCGAGGCCACCGCACAGATTCGCGCGGCCGAAGAAGCATCGGGCGGACACCTGCCGATCGTCGCGATGACCGCGAACGCGATGCGCTCCCAAGAGCAGGAGTGCCTCGACGCGGGCATGGATGCGTACATCTCGAAGCCGTTCGACTTTGCCGACCTCTTTCGTATCGTCGAATCGCTCGGCGAAGGGTAAAGTGCGCAGATGCTCCTGCGCGACTTTTGCCCTGTCGAGCTGCCCCCCGGACTGAAGCTGCCCGACGAGATTCTCATCGGCCCCGGGGTGGGCTCGTCTCTCCCAGAGGTCTCTCGTCGTCACCTCGAAGGTAGCGGCTTGGTCGTCGGTGATCCGGCGACGCTGGCGGCGGTTGACGGCGTCGTCGCGAGCGACCTCGACGAGAAGCTCGTCCTCCCCGATCACCCTCACGCCGATGACGCGAACGTCGACGAGGTGCTGCGACGTGCTCGCGATGGCGGACATCGATCTCTCGTCGCCGTCGGAAGCGGCACGGTCAACGACGTGTGCAAGATGGCCGCCGAGAAGGCCGGCCTCCCTTTCGTCGTCCTCGGAACAGCCGCGAGCATGAACGGCTACGCGAGCGGAATCGCGGCGATCCTCTCGGGCGGACTGAAGACGACCGTTCCCGCACGACCCGCGCGCGTCGTCATACTCGACTCGGAGATCCTCGCGGCCGCGCCGCTCGAGCTCGCGCAAGCGGGGCTCGGCGATCTTCTATCGAAGCCCGTGAGCATGGCTGACTGGTGGCTCGGCCACGTCCTCGAAGGGGCCCGCTTCGACCAATTGCCAGGACGCATCGTCGACGTCGCGATCGAGGAAGCGGCGCGAAACGCTCCAGGCATCGCCACGCGTGAGCTCCCTGCCTTCGAGGCGCTCGCGCGTGCGCTCGTCCTCAGCGGCGTCTCGATGGTCGCGGCCGGAAGCAGCAGCCCCGCGAGTGGGGGAGAGCACCTCCTGAGCCATCTCTGGGACATGGAGTCGCTCGTCCGCGGCGAGCCGGTACGACTTCACGGCGCCCAAGTCGGCGTCGCGACGACGATCAGCGCCGCACTCTACCACGCGCTCCTCGAGCTGGCGGCTCCGACCTTGCCAGCCGATCCGAGTTGGGCTGACGAAGAGACGCGCGTCAGGCGCGAGCACCCCGAGCTCGCCGAGACCGTCGTTCCTCAGGCGAAGGCAAAGCACGCACGCCGTGCGGAACGATCGGTGGAGCTCGCGAGTGACTGGCCGAAGATACGCGAAGGGCTCGCTGCGCTCTCGATTCCGAAGCCCGAAGAGATCCGCGCGACCCTCGACGCCGCGGGGGCTCCTTCGACGCTCGACGCTCTCGGCATCTCACGAGACTCGGCGCGCAGTGTCCTCTTACGTGCCCGCGACATCCGCGACCGATTCACCGTGCTCGACCTCGCCTTCGAGCTCGGGTACTTCCCGGGCGGCGTCGACGAGGTTCTCGATCGCGTGGAGTCTTCGTCTCAGCGCTCTTCGTCTTAGCGCATCGGGTAGAACTCGATTCGCCCAGTGGACCGATCGACGACGAGGTGTTCGTCCTTGGCGCTGTCGCCCTTCTGCGGCGCCATCATCTCGCGGACCATCTGCCGCAAGACCTTCGGCTGATCGGTCGTGATACTGTCGACGCCGAGAGCGAGAAAGCGCCCCGCGTCACCGAAGTGCTCCTCGTTGATCGTGTAGACGTGAAGAAACTCGAGCCCGGCTTCCCGCACGCGCTCGACGAAAGCGGCGTCGACCCAACGGCAGCGATTGATGTGAATTCCGTCGGCGACGATCTCCTTCGCGACCCGGAGAATCTCGTCGACGGTGTTCGAGATCTCCCCGGTCTGCTTGTCGAGGTACCACCAATAGAGCCAGATCGCACGAAGCTTCGGATACTGCGACTTCACGGCCTGAATCACGAACGGATCGAAGGCGATGACGGCGACCTGGTCGCTTCGAAGTTCCGACTCGTCGAGGACGGGACCGAGGTGAGGGACGACATCCGGATCTTTGATCTCGATGAAGATGCCCTTGTCGTCCGGCACGACCGCGAGGACCTCGGCAAGCGTGGGAATTCTCGTGTTGCGGAATTTCGGTCCCATGCGAATGCCGACGTCGAGCTTTTGGAGCTCCGCGAGCGTCGAGTCTTTCACCTTCAAGACGGGTCCGCCCGGCGCGACCTTCTTCGTGTCGCCGTCGTGGATGCAGACGATCTCTTGGTCCTTCGTCAGCCAAAAGTCGCCCTCGATGATGTCCGCGCCCTGCTGAAACGCGAGCTGGAAGGCGGGGATCGTACATTCGGGTGCGTCACGCGACGCCCCGCGATGTGCGACAAAGATGGGCTCCTCTCGAGAGTCGATCACGATGCCACAACATCCCGACGCGAAGAGCGTCGATAGAGAGAGCCCGATACAAAGAGACGCCACGGAATGACGCATGAGACGACTCCTTCTTCCGGCCATCGGATTCGCGTTCGCTCGATCATCACGGACTCGACCTTCACAGCCGCGCTCGCTCCCGTCGCTCGCGCGCTTCGTTCTCCTTCGCTTGCGCCTCGCGGATCTTTCGCGACTCCTGCACGAGCCGCCAGTACATGTGGAACTCGCGCGCAGTCGCTCGATCGTCGAGCGCGTCGTCGACCGTCCAACCGCCGTAGCTGAGAATCATCTCGAGCGGGCTGCTCCACGGCCAATCGACGTCGAGGATCTGCGGCTCCTTCATCGGTGAATCACTCCAGTCCCGCGCGCTCTCGATCGGCTCGCGCAGAGTAGACGTCGCCGAGCTCCTCGCGCACCGCGGCACGAAGCTCGTAGGCCTCTTCGAGCGAATCGTCGAGTCGAAGCGCTTCGTTGAGGTCGCTGAGCGCTGTCTCGAAGTCTCCGCACTCGGCATGAATCGAGGCGCGCTCGACGTAGCCCATCGCGTAGCTCTCGTCGAGTCGAAGCACGCGGTTACAGTCACCGAGGGCCTCGTCGTAACGTCCGAGCTCGGCGAAGATCTGCGCACGATCGCAGAGCGCATCGATGTCGTCCGGATCGAGGCGAAGCGCTGCGTCGTAGTCGTGAAGCGCGCTCTCGAAATCGCTCAAATCGAGATGCAAGGAAGCTCGGTCGAGATACCCGTCGAGGAACTTCGGCGAACGCGCGAGGATCGCGTCGTATCGCTCGATCTCGGCACGGAACGCGGCCTCGTCGATCTCCTCGGCCTCGAACGACGCGCGAGGATCGCTGCCTCGCCGGTCGATCCTCTCGCTCGGAAGCGCACGCTCCGCGGGATCCTGCCGGTAGAAGCTCGCGAGTAGCTCGTAAAGCTCGGGGCGTTCGTCGCGCAGGACGGTAGGAAACTGGAAGAAAGCCTCGCTCGAGACGGCGAAGAACTCGTCACGACTCGAAGCGCCGTAGTAGCTCAAGATCGACTCTTCCTCACGTGCCTCGTCCCGGACATGCCGATCGAACTCCGCCTCGATGACCTCGATCCAACGCTCGCGGGCCTCGTCTGGAAGCGGAGGGACGCCGTCGCACGCGTCCGACTTGAGATCGAGGACGTGCGCGAACTCGTGAATAACGACGTTGCACTCCTCGCTCGAGACCTCGGCGGCGTTGAGCTCGGCGCCTTCTCGCGCGTCCTCCCACGAAAGGACGACGACGGATCCTTCGACGGCTTCGCCGACCGCCTCCACGACCACGTCGCCGCGCAATCGAAGAAACGCGCCGGGCTAGATCACGATCGACTCGACGTCATCGAAGAAGTAGTCATCGATCCCGAGGACGAGGATTCCGGCCTGCGCCGCGATCGTGACGCGAATCTCGTCCGTGATCTCGAGTCCGCGACAACCTTCCCAGCTCGTCTCTGCGATGATGATTCGAATCGCGTCGCGCAATCGACCGCGGTCGTTCTCATCGAGTCGATGGAAGTGCCGGACGTTCGTCGAAAGGATCACTTCCCAGGCCTCGGGGAAAGGCTCGCGGAGGATCTTCTCCCGACGGCGATCGTCGGAGCGCGAGAATAAGCGAAAGAGCGACAAAGGAACCTACGAGAAGTCGAGCGTCAAACCGTTCGCGCGAACGAACGACCAGATCTTAGCACTAAAGTGCCTCAGCGGCGACGCTTTCGCTCCTCTCGAAGCCGAATGCCGAGCTTCCGAAGTCGGCGGTAGAGCTGCCGGCGGCTGATTCCGAGGAGGCGTGCGACTGCGTTCGAGTCGCCGTTCTCATCGTCGAGCTGCCGGAGGATGTACTCGCGCTCGAGTTGCTCCTTGAGAGCCTCGAGCGTGTCCGAGCGCAGAAGTTCGGCAGAAAAGTCGCCCGCGGAAAACACGTCGCCGGAACGCTTCGCCCGACACGCGGAGGCGGTCGGTCGAGCTCGCGGAAGATCTCGCCGGCGAGATCCTCGAGATCTTCGACCCGCTCACGAAGTGGAGGCATGGTCACCTCGAGGACGCGCACACGATGGACGAAGTCTTCACGGAGCGTTCCGGCGCGAACGGCCTCGTCGATGTTCTGGGCGGTCGAGAAGAGAAAGCGCACGAAGGAGCTTCGCTTGGACGTCGACGTCGAGCTCGGCGATCGAGACGCGACCGTCGTCGTTAGCGTCCCCGCGGAGAAAATCGACCGCGAAAGCCGAGCGCGTCATG
>CAYZGY010000249.1:1558-2027 GCA_964478085.1 uncultured Planctomycetia bacterium | reverse complement strand
GCATCTAACAACAACAAATGACGACCAGAACCACTGTGAGAACGAACGGCGAAGCGAAACTCTGCGCGAGCTGTCTCATGTTCCTGGTGGGATCTCCGACTCCGCGATTGGCTTGTTCAATAGCTTCGATCTTCGCCAATCGAAAATTTCCCTGTAAAGCGATGGTCCAAAGCGTTCTTGATCGCTCGAGATGGCATCCCGAAGATGGCTTCCATGTCCCACCGAACACCCCTCCGGCCTCGCGCCACACTGCTCGCCCTCGCAAGCCTCGTACTCGTCGGGATTTCTCACGTCGAGGTTTCGGCAATTCGCGCAGCGGATGCGCTCGACGAGGACCGCTTCAATCCTCCCCTGCGCTGCGGATTCCTCGGCATTCGGGCCACGCCGGAGCCGCGCGGCCGTCGCCTCCCCCAAGTCGGCACGGGGAGGCCCGCCGGCCGCCGCGGGCGCCGCGGGGGCGCCGGGCCCG
>CAYZGY010000249.1:0-1548 GCA_964478085.1 uncultured Planctomycetia bacterium | reverse complement strand
CGCGAGGCCTTCGCCTCACCGAAGTCGTCTCGGGTAGCCCCGCGGCCGAAGGCGGACTCCGAGTGAGAGACGTCATCGCGAAGTTCGCGGGCAAGGACGGCTTCGGCGAGGGTGGCCTCGACGTCGACGCACTCGCGGCCCATCTGCGCACACTGCCGGCGGGCAAACGCTACACGGTCGAGATTCTTCGCGACGACGAGCGTCTCGCGATCGAGGTCGAGCCGGAAGCCGCGCTTCTACGAGACGCCCGCGATCTCGCGCGACGCCTCCAGAATCATCGCTACTTCCGCTCGCTCGAAGGTCGAGGCGAAGTGCTCGCTCGTCTCGACGAAGAGCTGGAGCGCGCCGTTCGCGAAAACCCGCGCACACAAGAAGCGTACGAAGCGCTCAACGCCGTCCTCGATCGACTCGACGTCTCCCACCTCGCCATCATTCCTCCGTGGGTCCACCGGAGCGTCTTCGGCGCGGGCGGAACACGACGTCGACGACGCGGGGGCGGTCGCGATCGAAGTCCGCAACCGGTTGCTCAGCCGGCGCCGCACCTGGGTGTCTTCCTCGAACGTTTCGAGCTCGACGGCAAGCCGCGGTACTTCGTCCACAGCCAGATGAACGGCAGCAATCCCCAGAAGGCGGGACTGCGCATCGGGGACGAGGTCACCGCCATCAACGATCGCCCCTTCGCCGGGTCGCCACGACGTACGCTCGCGGGATACGAGGCGCGCCACGCGATGTACACGATTCAGATCGACGCGCGTGAACGCATCCGCCTTCGCTTTCGTCGTCGAGCGGGCGACGAGGAGACGGAGATCGAGGTCGAGGCGAACGAACCGGTCGGCGCTGTTCGCTCGAGTCGTCTCAGCGTTCGTCGTCTCGAGAGTGATCGCGAGCTCGGCTACGTTCACCTTTGGAATGTCGTCCACAACGAGATGACGAAAGTATTCACCGAGGCGATCGAGGGCGAGCTGCGTCCCGCACGCGGCCTCGTCGTCGACTTGCGCGGCCGTGGGGGATCGAGCGCCGTTCTCGTTGCCATCGCGAAGCGCCTCTTGAACGATGGCCGACCCGCCGTGCTTCTCCTCGATCGAAAGTCGCGCAGCGCGAAGGAGGTCCTCGCGTTTCGCCTCAAGGGCAGGAAGGGCATTCGGCTCGTCGGCGCGACGACCGCCGGCGCGGTCCGCCCGGCGACTTACGCGATCCTGCCGGGTGGTACCGCATTGATGATTCCCGTTCCGAATGCGGGGAGCGTGGTGGAGCTGACGGGCGGTGTCGACCTCGAAGCCGTCGGGGTCAAGCCGGACGTCGTCGTCGAGCATCACCTGCCGTTCTCGGCGGGAGAGGATCCGATCCTCGCACGCGGGGTGGAGGTGCTGCGCGAGCTCGTCGACCAGTTGCCGCCGCCGAAGCGCCGTCGGATTTGATGGAAGTCGATCGCCCGGAGTCGGTCGAGGACGATCGGGAGTCGAGAGAACTTCACGTCGCGGCGACCTGCCGCGAGACTCGCGCCGAGTGTCGAACCGGAGGAACCCGACGAACCGGACGCCCCGGAAC
>CAYZGY010000248.1:0-9870 GCA_964478085.1 uncultured Planctomycetia bacterium | reverse complement strand
GCTCAAGGCGGCGGGCTACATGTGAGGGTTCGGCGGCAAGTGGCAGCTGGGGGACCAGCCCGACACGCGCCCGCAGGTGCGTGGCTTCGTCGAGGCGATCGGGCTGATGTACTCGAACGACATGTGGGAGTTTCACCCCGAGAACCCGAAGTTCTGGGGCAAGTTCCCGCTGCAGTTCTGGCGAAACGGCAAGGTGACGATCGAGCGCGTCCGTCACGAAGAGCAGAAGATGCTGACGACGTGGTTCACCGAGTTCGCCGTCGACTTTATCAAGCGGCATCGCGAGGACCCGTTCTTCCTCTACGTGCCGCACCCGATGCCGCACGTCCCGCTCTACGTCAGCAAGAAGTTCGAAGGCAAGTCGGGCGCGGGTCTCTACGGTGACGTCATGATGGAGATCGACTGGTCGGTCGGGCAGATCACGAAGGCGCTCGCGGACAACGGCGTTGAAGATCGGACGCTTGTCGTGTTTACGTCGGACAACGGCCCCTGGGCGGTCTACGGCGATCACGCCGGCGTGACGCCTTTTCGCGAGTCGAAGGCGACGAGCTTCGACGGTGGTGTGCGGAGCGCCTGCGTGATGAAGCTTCCCGGCAAGATTCCGGCGGGCACTCGTTCGACGCGCGCGTTCTCTACGATCGATCTCCTTCCGACGATCGCGAATCTCACTGGCGCGAAGCTCCCCGACTATGCGATCGACGGAAAAGACGTCTGGCCTCTCATTCGAGGCGACAAGGACGCGAAGAATCCTCACCGTTACTACCCGTTCACGATCGGCGGGCGGCTCGAGTCGATCCTCTCGGGGGACGGGCGATGGAAGCTTCACCTTCCACACGGCTATGGGAGCGTCGCGAAGCTCGGCAAGGGCGGCCTGCCAGGAAAGCGTCGTCGTGGCAAGATCGAGCTTTCGCTCTTCGATCTCGAGAATGACCCGTACGAGAAGACGGACGTCCGCGCGGCGAACCCGGAGATCGCTGAGAAGCTCGAGGCCTTCGCGGAAGAGCACCGAAATAGTTTCTTTTCCAAGCCTCGCAAGAAGAAGTAAGGGAGTCGTTCCGTGTCGACCGGTTTCTCGTGTTTTCGTATCGCTCTTTCGCTCGTCGTCCTGTCCGGAATCGTAAGCTCCTGCGCGAGCGGTCCTGCGTCGCAGAAGTCCTCGGTCGAGCCTGATGGGCTTCCGAAACGCGTGCTGCTTTTCTCGGCGACCGGCTGGTATCGCCATCCCGAGATCCCCGAGATCAACGGCTGGATCGTGCGTCTCTGTGGGCTTCACGGGATCCAGGTCGACGTGAGCGAGTCGGCGAAGGACATCTCGCGCAAGAATCTCGACCGCTACGATGTCGTTCTCCTCAACAACGCGAACACGCTCGACAAGGTCCTCGACGAGAAGCGACGCCAGGAGTTCGAGGAGTGGTATCGCGCCGGTGGGGCGATCGTCGCGACGCACGCCGTCCTCGTCAGGCAGGATGGTTGGAAGTGGCTCCAGGATCTCGGCGGCTGCGACTTCGACAGCGACTCGGAGTTTCTCAAGGCGCGCGTACTCGTCGATCCGACCGCGAAGGATCATCCCGCGGTCTCCGGCATGGGAGACGAGTTCTGGTACGAAGCCGACTGGACGAATCACACGAAGACCGTCACGGGGCTGCCGGGTGTGCAGGTGCTCTTGCGCGTCGACGAGATGTCCTACGAGCCCGTGCGAAAGTACTTTCAAGAGCGCGACGGCACGCCGATGGGGCCCGACCATCCGATCGCGTGGACACGGATTCACGACGGTGGACGATTCTTCTACACCGAGCTCGGACACGACGTGCGGTCCCTTGACACGGAGTTCGGTCGTCGACACCTTCTCGAGGGGCTTCGCTGGGCCGCTGCAGAGTAACGCAAGCGATATCGATCATGCGACTTCGACTTTTATCGTCTCTTCTGCTCGCTTCGCTCTTCGTCCCGCGCGTCGCTTCGACCGAATCCGGCGTCGCCGATCCCGCGAAGCATCCTTACGCCGACCCTGCCCGCGGTCGCGACGGCTACGCGCTCAGCGGCGAGACGGTCAACGAAGCGCGTCTCTACGACTTTTACTCGCGCCAGGCGGACTACTACATGAGTCGCCCGCGCGGCGAAGTGCCGAAGATCTTGCCCGCGTATCCCGGGCTCGACGCGGGGCGTCATGGCCACTGGGGGAAGCACAACGAGAACTCGCACAACGACGGGCGACTCAACGATCAGGACTACGGCTCGATGGTCATCGCGCGTCTTCAGATCGGTCGCAAGCCGATCCACAAGGCGGTCCACGTGCGGCTCGGCCTCGAGTTTCCGCTCTCGGCGGCCTTCGACCCTTGGACGTTGACCTACCGTCGTGTCTGGCGTGACGGCTTCGTCAAGTTCAGCCCTTACCGCTGGGGTGTCAGTCGCGGTGTCACGACGGGCGGCCAGGTCATCCTCGAGCACTCGGGCGTCTGGGACGAGTCGAGCAGCTCGGCACAGAAGCGTCTTCCGGGCGTCGAGTATCGCGGGTTCTATCGCCACGGTGATCGTGTCGTTTTCTCGTACGCTCGCAACGGCGTCGAGGTGCTCGATCATCCCTGGGCCGAGATGACCGAGAAGGGCATCGCGTTCACGCGTCACCTCGCCTTTCCGAAAGGCCTCCCCGGCGGTCTCACGCTGCCTCTCGCGCAATTCACCGGGCGACCGAAGATCGTGCACGAGGAGGGGCTCTCGACCGCGGTCTTCGAGGAGTCGGACAAGGCCTATCTCGTCGGTCTCTACACGCCGAATACGGGCAAGGTCGCTTTCGATGACGGGCAAGTCTTCGCGCAGTTTTCGGGGTCCGGCACGAGAAAGCCGACGAAGCCGTCGACGGCGAAGGCGTTCATCTGGTCCGGACCGAAGCACGACCTCGGTGCGGTGACGCTCTACGCGCAGAGGAGCTTCGCGCGCCTCGAGCTCTCAGGATTGACGAAGGGCGGCAAGCCGAAGTGGCCGGAAAAGGTCACGCTCGCTGGCAAGCGTGCGGCAGACGATCTTCCCTACGTTATCGATCGACTGCCCGTGCCGTTCAAGAACCCGTTTCAGTCGGTGATGATGCTCAGCGGCATCGACTTCCTTCCGAACGGTGACGCGCTCGTCGCGACGCTCATGGGCGACATTTGGCTCGTCTCGGGAATCGACGACGATCTGAAGAAGGTCACGTGGAAACGCTTCGCGGCCGGGCTCTACCAGCCGTTCGGCATCGACGTCGTCGACGGGAAGATCTACGTTCTCGCCAAGGACGCTCTCTACGTACTCCACGACCTCAACGGCGACGGCGAAGCCGACTTCTACGAAAACTACGCGAACGACTTCGTCGAGACGCACAGCCACACGCACATCTTCGGGCTCGATCGTGACGCGAAGGGGAACTTCTATTTCCCGAGCTACGACCTGTTCTACAAGCTGCCTCCCGACGGCTCGGGCGTGAAGCTCTTCGCCAAGGGCTTTCGCAACTGCATGGCCGTCGCGACGCGCTCGGACGGGCTTGTGCTCGCCGCGCCCCAGGAAGGGACGTGGACGCCCGGCTCGATGATCATCGAGGTGCGCGAGGGCGAGCACTACGGCTTCAAGCGGACGAACGAGCCGATCGCGCCGCCGATGTGCTTCGTCCCGCGAGGCGTCGATGCGTCGACGGGCGGTATGGTTTTTGTCGACAGCGATCGGTTCGGCCCGCTCGGGAAGTCGATCCTCGGGCTCTCGTACGGTTACGGAAGCCACTACGCCGTCTTGCGAGATGAGACGGTCTCTCGAGCACAAGGCGCGGTCGTTCCGCTTGAAGGAGAATTCGTTTCGGGTGTGCACCGTGGACGCATCCGCGCGCAGGACGGCCAGCTCTACGTGGTCGGTTGCGACGGATGGGGCAATTACGCGCTCGAGGATGGTTCGCTCGCACGCGTGCGCTACACGGGCAAGAAGCTCTACAAGCCGAGCGGCTTTCGGATACACCGAAACGGCGTGCGCATCGACTTCACGGAGCCGCTCGACGCGCGCGCCGCGTCGAAGCTCGAGAACTGGTTCGCGCAGGCGTGGAATTACGAGTACGCCTCGCGGTACGGATCGCCCGAGCTCTCGGTCCAGCAGCCGTCGCAGCTCGGGCACGACCGTCTCGACATTCGCACCGTGCGCGTGCTCGAAGGGGGCAAGTCGGTCTTCGTCGAGATTCCGCTCCTCGTTCCGTGCAAGCAGCTGCAGATCCGCATGCATCTCCAGGCGGCGGACGGTCACGCCTTCCGATCGAACCTTTTCGCGACCGTGCTCGAGCTCGGGGAGCGCTTCGACTTCGAGGGAGCGGCGATCCCCGTTCACCACAAGCCGAAGAAGCTGCGCCTTCGCGTGCGCGAGAGCGGCAAGATCGTCGAGAAGTTCAATGATCCGAAGATCGTGCCGAAGCGAACCATCGTCATCCGCGCGCAGAGCGGGCTTCGATACGACAAGACGACCATCGTGGCTGCGCCGGGCGAGCCGATCGCGATTCGCCTCGAGAATACCGACGGCATGCCGCACAACCTCGTGGTCGTTCAGCCTGGCGCTTACGAGCAGGTCGGTCTTGCGGCGTTCCGAATGATGAACGACCCGGCCGCGTTCGAGAAGAGCTACGTTCCCGAGTCGCCCGACGTGATCGCGTACACGCGTGTCGTCTTTCCGGAGAGCTCGCACACGATCAAGATTCACGCGCCGAAGGAGCCAGGTCGCTATCCGTTTCTGTGCACCTTCCCGGGTCACTGGCAGTCGATGACGGGGCAGCTGATCGTCTTGCGCGAAGGGGAGGAGCTTCCTGAGGGCGACGCCGGCGACGCTGAAGGTGTCTTGACGATCGAGAAGGAGCTGCTCGCCGAGTCTCCCGCGAGTCTCGCGAAAGGCGCCCGAGCGAAGGGGGACGCGACGCGTGGAGCAGCGCTCTTCTTCGAGAAGAAGATGTCGTGCGCTACGTGTCACGCTCCCGAGAAGGGTCCGAGGCTCGGTCCCGATCTCGCGGCGAAACGGGACGGCGTGACGGACGAGTTCCTCGTCGACTCGATCCTGCGTCCGTCGAAGTCGATCCGTGCGGGCTTCGAGTCGCTCGTCGTGATGACGAAGACCGGGCACATGCGCTCCGGTTTCCGTGTCGCGACGACGGACGGATCGGTCGCCCTGCGAGATCCGGCCGCGCAAGGCGAGGTCGTACGCTTCCAGAAGGCAGACATCGTCCACGCGATGCCGGGAAAGACGTCGATGATGCCGACCGGACTCGTTCACGGTCTCCGCGACCGTCAGCGGTTCCTCGACCTGGTTCGGTTTCTGATCGAGGTCGACGGAGGCGGTGCTGCAAAGCTGGAAGCTCTGCGACCGAAGACCTCGAAATAGCGCACCGGCCGGGACTTTTGGTAAGATGGGAGCTTCTCGGAAAAGAGGTCTTCTCGTGGAGAAATCGCTTCCTGTCATCGCGTTTCTTTCCATCTTGCTGGCCCTTGCGTCTCCAGCTCATTCTGCAGAGGGCGGCTCGAAGGTCGACTTCACGCGCGACGTCTTCCCGATCCTGAAGGCGAAGTGCCTCAAGTGCCACGGACCGAAGCGCCAGCGTAGCGAGTTTCGACTCGACACGCGCGCCGCCGTCCTCGAGGGCGGTGATTCGGGCGAGCCGGGCGTCGTTCCCGGCAAGAGCGCGAAGAGCGCGGTCTATCAGAGACTCGTCACCGACAACCGCGAGGCTCGCATGCCGCCGACGGGCGATCCGCTCGACGCGACGACGGTCGCGACGCTGCGTGCGTGGATCGATCAAGGCGCGACGATGCCCGAGCGCGTCGAGATCGAAAAGCCCGAGACTGGCTCCGGCGAGCCGGTCGAGCTTCCGGATCATTGGTCCTTTCGGCCGCTCTCGAACCCCGAGCCGCCCGACGTCTTGCGCAAGTGGCGTCGTAACGAGGTCGACCAGTTCATCGGCGCACGCCTCGAGAAGGAGGGACTGAAGGTCTCCGACGAAGCGGATCGCGAGGCGCTGATTCGTCGGATCTACCTCATCCTCCACGGTCTTCCGCCGACCTCCGAAGAGATCGAAACCTTCATCCGGGACACAGATGTCAAGGGCACGGGCGACCGGGCGTGGGGCGACCTCGTCGACCGCGCGCTCGCGAGTCCGCGTTTCGGAGAGCGGTGGGCGCGTCACTGGCTCGACCTCGTTCGATTTGGCGAGACAACCGGCTTCGAGGTCAATCGTGAGCGACCGAACGCTTGGCACTACCGCGACTGGGTCATCGACTCCTTTCATCGCGACAAGCCCTACGATCAGTTCCTGCGCGAGCAGATCGCGGGTGACGCTCTCGGAGCCGACGTCGGCACGGGATTTCTCGTAGCGGGGCCCTTCGATCAGGTCAAGAGTCCCGACATCAACTTGACGTTGATGCAACGTCAGGACGAGCTCGCGGACATGATCAACACGACCGGTACGGCGTTTCTCGGACTGACGCTCGGCTGCGCACGTTGTCACGATCACAAGTTCGACCCGATCTCGCAGAAGGACTACTACGCGATTCAGGCGGTCTTCGCCGGGGTACAGCACGGCGAGCGTCCGTTCTCGGCGACGGTGAACCAGCCGGAGAAGATCGGCGCGCTGCGCACGAGGGCGACCACGCTTCGAGCATCGCTGGCGAAGTACCTCGACGTCGCGACGGATACCCACGTCTGGATCGAGGACGCGTCGAAGGCCTCGTCCAACTCGCGCGGCATCGAGGCGCTCCACGCGCCGAAGGGCGGCGCCGAGCATCGCGCGGGTGTCGCGCGAGGATTCCAGAGCGATCCGGGAGGCGAGCAGCGCTCGGCCAACGTCTCCGACGGCCGCTACACTTGGTGGGAGAACCGCCCGAGTGAATTCCTCGTCTCGTACCGACTTCTCGCGCGTGGGCGCTTCCGCGTCTGGGCTTCGTGGGGAATCGGTTTTCCGATACACAGTAGTGACGTCGAGTACGTGCTCGATCGCGACGGCGATCTCGCGAGCTCGAACGATCAGGTCGTTCTCGCGAAGATCGATCAGCAGGCGTTTGCGAACGGAGACCCCGCGAAGGGGAACGTTCCGCTCTGGAGCGGGCTCCGAGATCTTGGGGTGCACGAGGTCGGCGGCACGAGTGTGCTCGCGATTCGCGGAGGAAAGACCGGTACGGCCGTTACCGCGGATCTCGTCGTTCTCGAGCCTGCGACAGGCAAGCTGAAGGGGGAGACTCGCTTCTCGCTGCGACCGAAGGTCAACTCGAAACACAACGTCGAGACCTTCGCGGCGATCGAGGCGAAGTTCGTCCGCTTCACGATCGAGGCGACGAACTCGTCCGAACCCTGCATCGATGAGCTCGAGATCTTTTCCGGAGAGAAGAACGTCGCTCTCGCGAAGAACGGCGCCAAAGCGACGTCCTCGGGAGACTTTCCGAACAACGCGTTCCACAAGCTCGAGCACATCTTCGACGGCCGCTACGGAAACAGCTACAGCTGGATCTCGAGCCAGACCGGGCGTGGCTGGGTGGAAATCGAGCTTCCCGAGCCCGTACGCATCGATCGCATCGAGTGGGCGCGGGACCGTGAGCTTCGATATCGAGATCGAGTTCCGACGGCCTACCGCATCGAGGCGGGCGTCGAGCGCGGCAAGTGGACACGCATCGCGAGCTCCGCCGATCGCATCCCGTTCAGCGCCGCGCCGCCCGGAAAGATCGGCTACCGCTTTGACCTCGCTTCGGCCGAGGAGGGGGCGAAGGGGGAGGGGCTCCTCGCGTCGCTCGAGGGAATCGAGAAGCAGATCGCCGCGCTCGAGAAGAAGCCGGTCGCGTACATCGGAACGTTTCGTCAGCCGGGACCGACGCACCGTCTCTACCGCGGCGAACCGCTGCAGAAGCGCGAGGAGGTCTCGCCCGATACGGTCGCGGCCTTCGGCAAGCTCGCTCTCGATGCCGGCGCGTCCGAACGGGATCGACGCATCGCGTTCGCGAAGTGGGTGACGCGAGAGGATAATCCGCTGACGGCACGCGTCATCGTCAATCGACTTTGGCAGCACGTCTTCGGCGTCGGCATCGTCGACACTCCGAGCGACTTCGGACTCAGCGGGACTCGACCGGTTCACCCCGAGCTGCTCGATTGGCTCGCGGGGGAGATGGTTCGCTCGAAGTGGTCGATCAAGCACGTCCTGCGCGTGATGCTCCTCTCGAAGACCTTCCGCCAGTCGGGTCGACCGCGCGTCGAGGGTTTGCGTCTCGACGCCGACTCGCGCCTCCTTTGGCGTTTCCCGCCTCGCCGGCTCGAGGCTGAAGCGATCCGCGACAGCATCCTCTTCACGAGTGGCGTTCTCGATCTGCGCATGGGCGGCCCGGGCTTCAGCGCCTTCGAGGTGCAGATGGAGAACGTGCGGCACTACTTCCCGAAGAAGTCGTACGGCCCGTCGGACTGGCGTCGCATGATCTACATGACGAAGGTGCGACAGGAGCAAGACTCGGTCTTCGGGGCCTTCGATTGTCCTGACGCGAGCCAAGTCATGCCGAAGCGCAGTCGTTCGACGACGCCTCTTCAGGCGCTCAACCTGTTCAACAGTCGTTTCGTCTTGCAGCAGGCCGGTCTCTTTGCAGAGCGCCTACGCGAGCACGCTCCTGAGAAGATCGCTCAGCAAGTGGCGAAGGGCTTCCGTCTCGCCTTCGGTCGAAACGTGAGCGACGAAGAGCTCGCCGATGCGATCGCCTTCGTCGAGGAGCACGGCCTCGAGGCGTTCTGCCGAGCGCTTCTCAACGCGAACGAGTTCGTTTTCATTCTATGAGATTCATGAACGCTTTCGAATCGCCAGAGAACCGATCGAATCCAGCCGCTCCGCCCTTTGGCCGGCGTGGCTTCCTGACGCGCATGAGCACGGGACTCAGCAGCGTCGCGCTGGCGCAGATGCTGCACGCGAACGGGCTCCTGGCTGCCGATTCGGGTGAAGGGGAGGGCGAGCGCCTCACACCGAGCGGCAAGGTTCCGATCCGTCCTGATATCGACGCGCGAAAGCCTCACGCGCCTCGAAAGACGCACTTCAAGCCACGCGCGAAGAACGTCCTCGTGATCTTTTGCTCGGGTGGTTGCAGCCACCTCGACACCTTCGACTACAAGCCCGAGCTGCTGCGCCTTCACGGCAAGCCGATGCCGGGTGGCGAGAAGCTCATCACGTTTCAGGGGGCGCAAGGCAACCTGACGAAGAGCCCCTGGAAGTTTGCACCGCGCGGCGAGTCGGGAAAGATGGTCTCCGAGCTCGTTCCGCAGCTCGGCGAGCTCGCGGACGACATGTGCTTCCTCCACGGCATGACCGGCAAGACGAACACGCACGGTCCCGCGGAGAACTTCATGTCGACGGGCTACACGCTCGACGGCTTTCCGAGTGCCGGTGCTTGGGTGACCTTCGCGCTCGGGAGCGAGAACCAGAATCTTCCGGCGTACGTCGCGATTCCGGACCCGCGCGGGACGCCTCAGTCGAGCGTCAACAACTGGGGCCCCGGGTTTCTGCCGGCCGCGTTTCAGGGGACCGATTTCAATGCGGCGAAGCCGATTCGCAATCTCGCACGTCCCGAGACCGTTCCTCTTTCGAAGGACGTCGCGACGCGCGAATTCCTCGATCGACTCAATCGCCGCCACTCGAAGCGCTTCCCCGGAGACACCGAGCTCGAGGCGCGCATCTCGAGCTACGAGCTCGCCGCTCGCATGCAGCTCAGCGTGCCGGAGGTCTGCGATCTGACGACCGAGCCGAAGCACATCCTCGAGATGTACGGCGCGAACGACTCGAGCAACAAGCTCAAGGCTGCGTTCGCGCGCAACTGCATCTTGGCGCGCCGGCTCGTCGAGCAGGGCGTGCGATTCGTCCAGCTCTTC
>CAYZGY010000247.1:1577-9880 GCA_964478085.1 uncultured Planctomycetia bacterium | reverse complement strand
CAACGATGGGAGGGCAAGCTCAGGTGCGAGCGGAGTCGGATGTCGGGGACTTCGACGAGCACGTCGCCCCGTTCCTCCGCACGCACTGCCACGGCTGCCACGGCGAGACGAAGCAGGAAGGCGATCTCGACTTGCGCTCACTCGACCGAGATCTCGTCGGGGGGGGAGACCAAGAGGCGTGGGACGAGGTCATCGAGCGGCTCGCGGCCGGCGAAATGCCGCCGAAGCGAGCGAAGCGACCTTCCGAGCCGGAACGAAAGCGCGTTGTCGACCGGTTGCGTCGGTGGATGCGTGACGCCGAGGACGCCGCGAGCGTGAAGGCGCGTCGACTGGGCATCCGGCGCATGAATCGCCTCGAGTATCGCAATACCTTACGCGATCTCATCGGTCATCCCTTCGATCCGACAGAGCTGTTCTCGCCGGACACGGTCTCGAACGGCTTCGACAACGTCGGCAGCGCGCTCGCCGTTTCGCCGCTCCACGTCGAGCGATTCGTCGCCGCGACCGAACGCCTGCTCGACAAGGTCATCGAGATTCCGGAGAAGCCGCCGCTACGACAGCACTGGCGTATCCTCAACTCGTCGCCGGCTCGCAAGCCGCTCCTCAAGGACAACGGCTCGTGGCACGACGGGCATCGCGGCAAGAAGAAAGACAAGATCAAGCCCGGCTTCCTCGAGGGAAACGTCCAGGCGAACATCGAGATCCCGAACGGCGCGACGCCGTACACGATGGTCGACCTCACCGAGGATCCTCCGAAGGCTTGGGAGGGCGCCTGGGACATCCGCGCGTTCGGCGGCAGCCAGATCGACGAGGGCGTCGAGATCAAGAATGGCGACAACGCCTTCGGCTTCAAATGGTTCGCCTACGAGGAAGGTATCTACCGCGTACGCGTGCACGTCTCGTCGTTCGGTCCGGAGAGCTGGACGGGCGCATCCCCCAAGCTCGGCATCGCGCTCTTTCCCGAGGGGACCCTGTGGCAGGAGCGCCTCCTGACGCTCGGCACGTCCGAGGTCGTCGAGCTCGAGCTCTACCGAGACGACGTCGACTGGTACGTCAAGACGAGTGGCAATCGCGCTTGGGGGGTGAACCTCTTCTACCAGTTGACCCAGGAGCGTGACGCGGACGGAAAGCACGTTCCGTTCGGCGTGCATATCTCGGAGATCGAGGTCGAAGGTCCGATCCACCGGGAGTGGCCGCCTCTTTGGCACCGTCGCGTCTTTCCCGCGCGCGAGAAGGACGAAGCGGACGACGCGTACGCGGAGCGAGTTCTGCAAGAGTTCTTGCCGAGGGCGTATCGTCGACCGGTTCGTCCGCAAGAGCTGTCGCGCCTCCTCGAGATCTATCGGGGGGAGCGGGCGAAGGGCCGATCGTTGAAACGTGCGCTCCGCATGCCGCTCGCGACGATTCTGACGTCGCCGTCCTTTCTCTACCTCGACCCTGACGGCGACTCGGACGACGAGACTCGATCGTGGAGGCTCGCCTCGAGCCTCTCGTACTTCCTCTGGCGCAGCCTTCCGGACGCGCGACTCTTCGAGCTCGCGAGATCGGGTGATCTTCTTCGGCGTGATGTACTGCTCGCGGAGGTCGATCGCATGCTCGAGAACCCGAAGTCCGGCACATTCGTCGAGCGTTTCACGCGACAGTGGCTCGGCCTCGACAAGCTCGAGGACCTCGACGTCGACGCGGCGCTCTACCCCGAGTTCGACCTCTTGCTGCGCGAGTCGATGCTCGGAGAATCAACACAGTTCTTCCGTGAGATCCTGCGAAGCGACCTGAGCGTGTACCAGCTTCTCGACTCCGATTTCTTGATGCTCAACGAGCCGATCGCGCGACACTACGGTATCGACGGCATCGTCGGGGGCGCGTTTCGTAAGGTGCCGCGCCGAGACGGCGATCGACGAGGAGGTGTGCTGACGCAGGCGGCCGTACTCACGGCGACCTCGAACGGTCAGCGCACGCTTCCGATCAAGCGTGGCGCGTTCGTGCTCGATCGTCTCCTCGCTGATCCTCCGAAGCCACCTCCTCCCGACGTCCCCTCGGTCGACGACGCGACGACAGTCGATCGAGGCTCTACGCTTCGACAGCGTCTCGAGAAGCACCGCGACGATCCGAGCTGTCGCGGCTGCCATCGAAAGATCGACCCGCTCGGATTTGCCCTCGAGAGCTACGACGCGATCGGTCGCTGGCGGGACCGCGAGCTCGTCGAGACGGACGCGGCAAAGCACCGCCCTGTGCCGTTCACTCCCGGCGAGACCATCTCGATTCGCTTCGAGAACGGTCTCGGCGAGCCGAACGACTGGGTCGCCATCCTTCCCGCGGACGAGAAGGACAATCGGAAGTTCGAGCAGCTCGACATGTGGGTGCACACGACGGGTACGCGCAAGCGCCTTCCGAACGGAGTGTTCAGCGGGACGCTCGAGCTCGTCGCGCCGAAGGAGCCCGGCGATTACGAAGCCCGGCTCTTCTTCGCGGGCGGATACGAGACGGTCGCGGCGCAGAGGTGTTCGGTCGCGAAACCCGACGGCGATCGATCGACCACCGAGCCGAAGGCGCCTCTCGCGCTCGATCCGCTCACACCGTCGAGAGTGCTGACCTGGGCTGCGGTCGATTCTGCCGGGGAGCTTTCCGATGGTCGACCGTTCGCGAACGTCGACGAATTCAAGGCGCGGCTGCTCGAAGACAAGGACGCCTTCCTCGAGGGCCTGACCGAGAAGATGCTGATCTACGCGCTCGGCCGACCTCTCGAGTTCGGCGATCGCCGGCTCGTTCGGGAGGCGGTCAGCGAGCTGCAGCGTAGGCCGACCCTGAAGACTCTCCTTCGAGGAATCGTGACGAGCGAGACATTCTTCCAGCGCGGACCGAAACGATGAACCCCGACTCGAGAATCACTCGTCGCAGCGTGCTGCGGGGCTTGGGCACCGCGATCGTGCTCCCGTTGCTGGACAGCCTCCGTCCCGGGCCTGCGCTCGCGCGCGAGAAAGAGCCGGCGAAAGCGCCGGCGCGCATGATCTGCGTCTACACTCCGCACGGAGTGCGCAACAGTCGGTGGTATCCCGGGGAGACCGGTTTCGAGTATTCCTTGCCGCCGACGCTCGAGCCGTTGGCTTCCGTTCGTTCCGAGGTCTCCGTGCTCACGGGGCTCTGCCACCCGCGCAGGGCCGCAACGGGGGCCCCCGCGGCCGCGGGGCGTTGGTTGACCGGCGTGCATGAGGGGGATCGCATCTTGGTCGACTTCGCGTCGCCGAATCAGTCGCTCTCGATGGATCAGCTCGCGGCCGAGAAGGTCGGCGGCGAGACGCGTTGGCGTTCACTCCAGCTTTCGACCGAGGCGGGCGCCGGCGTGCCGGGTCGCAGCAAGACGCTTTCGTTCAACGCGCGGGGACTGCCTCTGCCCGCGATGAACAAGCCGCGCGCGGTGTTCAACCGCCTCTTCGTGCCGGATACCGCGAAGGACCGCGCCGCTGAACGCGAACGATACGAGCGACACAAGAGTCTCCTGGACAACGTGCTCGCGGAGTCGAAGGCGATGAAGCGTCGACTCGGAGAGGAAGACCGCCGGCGACTCGATGCCTACCTCGAGTCCTTGCGCGAGGTGGAGCGTCAGCTCGATCGGAATCAACGCTGGCTCGATCGCCCGAAGCCGAAGGTCGACGCGGCCGAGCTCGCGTTCGAGTTTCAGAATCGGCGGGGATTCATCGAGATCCTGTACGACCTGATCTTCCTCGCCCTTCGCACCGACTCGACCCGCATCGTCACGTTCATGACGGGCGTCGAGGTCGATGCGTACAAGTGGGGCGAGGTCGGCGTGAATCACACGTACCACGGACTGCAACACCACTCGGGCGATCGGTCGAAGCTCGAGGGGCTCGCCAAGGTCGATCGACTCGAGGTCGGTCTTCTCGCGCGATTCCTCGAGCGCCTTCACGAGACCGAGGAAGCTGGGACGAGGCTGCTCGACCACACGATGGTGCTCTACGGCAGCGGCATGAACAACGGCGTCGGTCTCGAGGACGGCAAGGGGCAACACTCGACACGCAAGCTTCCGATCTTGCTCGCTGGCGGAAGGAATCTCGGCATTCGCCAGGGCCAGCATTTGCGCTACGAGAACGACCAGACGCCGCTCTGTAATCTGCACGTCACGATGCTTCAGCTAATGGGCCTCGAGACCGAGCGATTCGTCGACGGAACCGGCACGCTGAGCGGGCTCGTGTGAGGGATTGTCGACAGGATCGAGGACGGCGTTACTTTACGCGGCGCAGCCTTTCCTCGATGCGGTCCGCGCGCTTTCGAGCACCATGACAGATCGGACCCATGCCGACCGCGGCAGCGCGACGCTCGACATCACGATACGCGTCGAGCCCGGCTCGTTCGCCCTTTTTCTGGTGGACGATCTCGGCTCGGTAGTAGAGGCGCTTCATGCGTTCGTCGTCGTTCGCCGCCAGTCGGACGGATTCGTCGATGTGGAGCAGCGCGGCGTCGAGGTCTTTCATCCGCCGCTCGAGCTTCGCGAGGATGTGAAAGTCGGTCCCGCGGTGCTCGGGGAACTGCTCCATGATCCGCTCTTGGAGCCGGAGAGCCCGGTCGAGGTAGCCCGAGTCGCGAAAGCCGTCGCGTGCTCGGCGCATCAGGTCCTGAGAGTCGGGGTGATCGGGATGAGCATCGAGAAACGAGAGGAGACCGAGCGCACCGAGCACGTGCTTCTTCTCGGAGAGGAGCCCTTCCGCCAAGACGTATCCGTCGTCGGCCCGGAACAGCTCCTCCCTCCGTTCACGGAGCTCGATCGCGTCGGCGGTGTCCTTCGCTTCGTAACGCCGCGCGAGCGCCTGCTCGAGTCCCGTCAACCGTTCGAGGAGCTCGTCGAGGCGTTTTACCTGAGCGGTCGATTCCTGTGCTCGGGGAGCTCCTGTCGTCGGTGTCAACGTGGTTTTTTCTCGGCCGTTCAGCGTTCTCGAGAGGGCCTCGATCTCGGCGCGCAATCTCTCGATCGCAGCGCTGCTGACCGGGTCGCCGAATGTCGAGTCGTGGGGGCCTTCGTCCCGTAGGCTCAAGACGAGGAGGCACGTCACCGTGTTTCCGATGACGACCGCGGCAAGGAGGAGTCCGAGGAGTGGCTTGCTCATTCCCTCATTGTCGTGATCCGAGCCGTCGACTCAACAGGTCCCTGCGGCGGTGCATCGGCGACGGGACGGAAGCCGACGAAGAGTGCGGATACCTCCCGGTCCGACGACGTCTTCGACCCGACCTTGAAAACCGGGGCGACCCTCGCAGTTCCAGTCGCGGTCGCCGCCGCGTGCGGCAAACTCCCATTGCGCTTCTGTGGGCAAGGAAAGACCGGTTCGCTGACAAAACTCCTCGCAGTCCGTCCAGCGGACGTCGGTGACCGGAGCCTTCGGGGAGGCGGCCGGAGCGCGAGTAGGATCCATCACGCGAAGACACTGCTCGTAGGTCATCTCGTACTTCGCCGCGAGGAACGGTGAGAGTGTGACGGAGTGCTGAGGCTCTTCCCGAGGAGACAGGATTCCATCTCTCCTCGGCGGTCCGCCGCCCTCTTGCCCGGATTCTGCCGACGCCGACGACGATGGTGAGGTCGCGCTGACCGACGCCGTCTTCACGATCTCGGCACTCTACCTCGGGGGGCGGCTGTCCCCGTCACCCGGACCGCGCTGTCCTTGGTTCGCCCCGACGCTCGACGAGCTGGCTTGCGGGGACTGAGTCGCGTGTTCCTCACATCGCAGCGAGTGCACGTCGAGCGCTTTCGCGTACATGAGCTTCCTTCGGGTCCTTGCGTGTCTCGCGCAGGTGCGAGTAGATTTTGCGCGCCGCCTTCGTCTGCTTGGACTCGGCGAGGCGTTCCGCGAGGACGAAGCACGCCTTCGTCGCTTGAATCCTATCCCAGGCCGTCGCCCGGTCGGCGAAGTCGAGAACCGTGGAGATGGACTTCTCGCTTCCGATCTGTGCGAGAGCGACAACTGCGGCGAGTGTCGTCGCGGACTCATCCTTCCCGTCGAGAGCGACGAGTTTCGTGAGGCTTTCGAGCGAAGCTTCGTCACGGAGCGTGCCGAGAGCTTGCACGACGGCAGCACGTCGATCGCCGGAGGCGTTCTTGAGGGCTTGACGCAAGACAGCGGCGGATTCGGAGCCGATCGCGACGAGCGCACGTGTAGCCACGTCGCGTAGATCGTCGTCGGCTAACGCCTCGCCGAGCGCGTCGACCACGGTTCGGTCGCCGATGAGCTCGAGCTCCTCGATCGCGGCACGCCGTGCGAACGGCGAGCGCTCGGAGATCTCCGCCGAAGACGCGATGGACGCGAGAGCCGCGCGATACTCTCCTTCGATCTTCTCTCGTCCCGGCTCCGAGGCGTAGAGCGTCAGGAGGCGCAACGCGTAACGAGGCCGATAGGCGTCCGAGATCATCGCCGCAAGCTCGACGACGCTCTCGCGACCACCGTCGAGGATGCCTTTCGCGACGCGACCGGCGACGTCAGCCGGTGGTCCGGCGAGCTTGCTCGCGCGGCCGGGCTGGTCGGCGTCGGGAAGCTGCTCGAGGAGGGCGCGAATCTTGTCGCTGTGTTCTTTCATCGTTCGTACCTCCTTCACAGGCTCCACGGCGCACGCATCGGAACGTCGACGAGGCGGTCGGCTTCGGGGTCACCCACGATACGTTCGGTCACGGGATCGAAACGAATCTTCCGGCCCGTTCGGATCGCGATGTTCGCGAGGTGCAGGATCGTCACGGTTCGATGGGAAACCTCGGCGTTGCCGCCCGCGGGCTGCCGAGTGCGTACCGCGTCGCCGAAGTCGACGAGTGGCTTCGGGTCCGGCATTCGGTCGACCTGCTTGCGCTGCTCCTCGCTCAGGTCCTGATCCGTGATGCGACGGGGCTTGCGGCGGTCGTACGGCTGTCCCCATTCGCCGCTCTCGAGGACGAGCGTGAAGCCGTTCGCGTACTTCAGCTCGACCCATCCCCAGACGCCGCAAACTTCGGGATGCGCCGGCGGTGCGTGAGCCTCGACCTCGACTGGCGCCGTCGCGTCCAGCCCGAACTCCCATGTCACGGGGTCGAGGTAGTGCTGGCCCATGTCGCCGAGTCCGCCACCTTCGTAGTCCCAGTAGCCTCGGTGCGATCCGCCGTGACGATGCGGATGGAACGGGCGCATCGGCGAGGGGCCTTGGTAGAGGTCCCAGTCGATCCAGTCGGGGATGGCGCGTGGCTCTGCGTTGACGAGCCCGCTCCATTGGCGCGCCTTGAAGCCGCCCTTGATGATGTGGACAGCGTCGGTGATGTCGAAGACGCCGCTCGTCAGGATCTTACGCATCCGTCGGGCGCCCTTGTCTCGGGATTTGCGAAAGCGACCGTTGGTGCCGATCTGAAAGACTCGGCCGTAGCGTTCCGACGCCTGCACGACCGCGCGGCCTTCCGCGATGAAGCGAGTCATCGGCTTCTCGCAGAGGACGTCCTTGCCGGACTCCATCGCCGCGATCGAGATCAGCGCGTGCCAGTGGGGCGGCGTCGCGATGGCGACGACGTCGATGTCCGTTCGTTCGAGGACTCGACGGAAGTCGGTGTAACCCTCGCAGCTCTTCTCACCGTTCTTGTGGGCGATCTGTGTCGAGAGGCTCAAGCGCCGACGATCGACGTCGCAGACCGCGAGCTTCTCCGTGGGAAGGTCGTGCCGGCGCTGGAGATCCTTGAACGTGCCGCTTCCTCGTCCACCGCAACCGATGAGCGCCGCGCCGATTCGATCGTTCGGAGCGACGTGCGCCGGGCCGCCGATAATCGAGGCAGGAGCGATCGTGAACGTCGAAACGGCCGCACCGGTGGCACTGATCGTACCGAGAAATCGACGTCGCGTGATGCGCGTCGCTCGTCGAGAACCTCGCCCTTCGGACATGGCCCGGTCTCCTGAGAGGGGTTACATTCACGTCGACGATACGGTCGTCGCCTCGAATCACCATAGCCGCTTCTCGAAGACGTGACCAAGACCTTCCTTCGAACGCTGATCGTGCTCCTTCCTGTCGTCGCTCTCGGTGCACCGCCGGAAAACGTCGTCTGCGTGAGGGACCGCGACTCCCTCATCGACGCTCTCGAGAACGCGAAGCCCGGTACGAAGGTCCTCGTCGCTCCGGGCGAATACCGCGGGTGAATTCGCATCAGCGGGCTCTCGGGCAAGAAGGGGAAGCCGATCATCGTCGCTGGTGAGGGACCGACGCCCCGACCCGTTATCCGTGGCGGCTCGACCGGGATTCACCTCGTCGATCCCCAGCACGTCGAGTTGCGTCATCTCACGATCACCGGGGCGACG
>CAYZGY010000247.1:0-1567 GCA_964478085.1 uncultured Planctomycetia bacterium | reverse complement strand
TGGCAAGGACTTCAGCGGCAGAGTGCAGGATATCCACCGCCGGGCGGAGGTCCGCGGCGATGAGGGCAACACGGTGCTGATCAAAGTCGCCATTGAGAAGGAGGACTTGCCGAGTCTTCGGCCCGGGGCGACGGTCAACGGCATCAACATCGACGACGGAGGCTCGTTCGCGAGCCCGGCACGAAACGTGGTCCTGCGAGTCCTGCACGTCCGCGACGTCGGTCCGAAGGGGAACAAGGACGCGATCAAGCTTTCGGGTCTGGTCGACTTTCGCGTCGAGGACTGTGCGATCGAGCGCTGGGGCGATGGTGGATCGGGCATCGACATGGTCGGGTGTCACCGTGGTGAAATCACAAAAACGGGGTTTCGGCACACGAGCCCGACGATGGCGAACGGCGTTCAAGCGAAGGGCGGCATCGGTCTGCGTAAGCCGGCGAAGAGAGAAGAGCGATGAACCCTCGAGCGCGAAGGGGCAGCGAATGACGTGAACTGAGGGGTTGGCCGTTTACCTGTCCGTCGGCGTGCTTTGCGTCGTGGCTCGCTACACGTGGAGCGTGAGCCGCGCCTTGCCGCCCCCTGATCGTGAACGCTCGGCCGCCGCGGAGGAGGAGGAGAAACCGCGGCGCAGCGTCGGATGGCACGCGAGCACCATCGCCCAGATCATTTTCCTCTGGCCCATCGCGACATTCCTGATTCACGAGGACTGAGCCGGGCCTCTCGGGGTGTTTTGGTGGCGATTTCACGCTGATTAGCCCTCTCGATCCGCACCTCAGCGGGTACGACAAACTCCCGAACATCGCAACGCGGGGCCAACGCGTGCTGCCTTGAGGAGGATTCCATGTTCGTAGATCGAATCGGAACGAGCCCGCGCAGCGTCGCAGAAGATGAGGAAGGCCTCATCCTGACCGCGGGTGACGTGGTCAGCTTCTTTCGCGGGACCGAGGCTCCGGGCGAGGGGTGGAACGGTCTCGGCTTCGACGACTCGGATTGGGAGTCGGGGCCGCTGGGCAGCGGTTACGGCGACTTCGACGATGAGCCCATCCTCGAAGACATGCGCTGCCGCCTCGCCGAAGGCGAGGGCGACGAGCGCGAGTGCACGGAGGGTGGCTATCTCTCGTTCTTTGTCCGAGCGGGATTCGTGGCTCCCGAGATTCCCGACGTTCAGCGACTCGTCCTCGCATCTCATCGCGTCTCTCGCTCCCGCGATGCGGGACTGGAACCCGTCGAAGTGAGAGCACATGGGATTCCTGCGAGTTCGCAGGAGCCGGGGCTTCACGAGTCATCTCACGCTCTTCTCGAGCTACATGTTCCATTCTTGGGACGGGCCGTACAAACCGGCCGACCCTTCGCGTTTTCGCACCCAGATCGAGCAGCTCGTTCGCGACGCGATGGCGAAGCGGGGAGGCTGACGTTCACGGCAGGGGGCACACGTCGTTCACACAATCCTCGATCAACACACATCCCGTACCTAACGCAGGCGCTGCGGTGCCGAGAAACAGGTAGCTGACGATGTGAACGCCATCGGCGATGTCGACCGCGGTGTCTCCGTTTCCGACCTTCGCGGACG
>CAYZGY010000246.1:0-9911 GCA_964478085.1 uncultured Planctomycetia bacterium | reverse complement strand
AGAACGCCCCGGCCAGGCTGCTGGCGAACCATTCGGTCCAGCCGGCGATGAAGCTCGCCCCGCGCCCAAAGCCGATGCGGGCGAAGTTGTAGGCCCCGCCGGCCCGCGGAATGGCCGAGGACAGCTCCGCGAAGCTCATCGCAGCAGCTCCCCAGAATCGCTGGTTCGCCGCACGCCCCGATCGCCCGCTCGAGTTCGCGCCGCTGCCGTTCACGCGGCCGGAAGTCGACTCGATCGAGAGCCGATTTCGCGCGATGGTCGAGAAGCCTCGCGTCACGAAGCTCTCCGGATCGGACGCGACGGAGCAGGCGCTGCGCGAATGGGCGCCCCGATCTCGTTACATTCATCTCGCGACCCACGGCTTCTTCTCGCGACGGCCTTCGATCGAGAAGAATGATCCGCGAAACGCTTCAGCAAGCGACGCGAAGCGTGGAGAAGCGAGTCAAGGCACCGAGAAGAGCTCGCGCCGTCCTCCGGCAGCGTTCCTCTTCGCATCGAACCAGAGCATGGCTTGGCATCCGGGACTCTTCAGCGGAATCGTGCTCTCCGGTGCGAATCAGGCTCCCAGCCTCGACCGCGACGACGGCATCTTGACGGCTCTCGAGCTCTCGGGAATCGATCTCGAATCGACCGAGCTTCTCGCGCTCTCCGCTTGTGATACGGGGCTCGGGTCTGCGTCCGCAGGTGAGGGTCTCCTCGGTCTCCAGCGCAGCGCTCACGTCGCGGGTGCACGATCGGTTCTGGCGAGCCTCTGGCAAGTCAACGACCGGGACGCACAGGCGTTGATGACCCGCTTCTACGAGAACCTTTGGAAGAAGAAGCTCAGTCGGCTCGACGCTCTACGGGAAGCTCAACTGGCGATGCTCCGTGGCGAGCTCGAGGATTCCGAATCGGGAAGCGCGGGGGAGTCGCGTGGACCCGGCTCGCTCAGGAAGAAGGATTCGCATTCTCGAAAGGGCCTTCGCGTGCACCCGCGGGCCTGGGCGGCTTGGCAGCTCTCGGGGGACTGGCGCTGATCAGCGATTCGCCGGGAGACTTCGCTCTGCCCCCTCGCGACGAGAGCGCCGACCTCTTGGGCGTTGAGCACTGGACGGTTTTCCAGCCGGAGGCAAGCAGCGCTACCGCACGAAAAAGAAGTGGTTGCAGATCGCGACGGTCCAGAGAATCGAGTGGAGCATCTGTAGGAGGAACCCGACCGCGGCGACGTTGTCGATCGTCCTCGGCACCTCTCCCGCACGCACGCCGTCCGGAACGAGCACGAGCTGCGCGATGCGCAGCGGCATCAGGAACATCAGGTCCATGCACGCGAACTTCGCGAGCAAGATTCCGACCGCGACCGGGATGCCGGTCCCGTTGACGATCTGCGCCCAGTTGCCGACACGCTCCGTACCGACACTCAGAGGGGACCAGGCGCCTTCGAGAAGCTGGAGGATGCCCGTCGAGACGGAGTGTAGCGCCTCGTCCAGACCGAGGAAGGCGATCGATCCTCCGAACGGAATGGCGATGAAGACGAGCGCGATGAACGCACGCTCTGGTCGAGGGCGGATCGCGGAGTCGTCCCGCATCCGAACCGAGAAGCCGAAGGGGAACCAACCGACCCGCCAGCGAACCCCTCCGAGACGTCCACCGAAGAGTCCGGCTCCCGCGAAGAGGGATATCTCGGCGATCGGGACTCGCCGAAGCGACAGGACGATCGCGAGCGCGCAGCTTCCGGCAATCGAAAGCCCTTGGGCGGTCAGGAGGATCGTCAGCAGTCCACGGTGATCCTGGCAAAAGAGAACGAACGCACCGACCAGGAGCGCCAATCCTGCCCAGTGGTAGACGGTTGCGCGCCCAGGCGTCTCCGTGCTGTCGGAGACCTGCGCGCCGTCTGCGTCTGGTGAAACTCGTGGATCGCCCGGCAGGGCGTGGTCGAGCTCGTCGCTCATGTTCTGTCTCCGAGGCGCTCTCAGACGAGCTGTGGTTTCCTGACGACCAAGATCACGCCGATCACGACGATCGCGACGACCGGGACCCGGTAGATCGAGACGACTTCGTAGCGAAAGACGGCTCCCGTCGCGCCGACGCAGACGATCAAGAACGCGGCGATGGTCGCTCGTCGAGCTGGCACTCGACGCAGAAACGGCGTGGCCGCTATGAATCCGAGCGCGACGTGAAAGATGAGGAATCCCGCGTATCCGTTGCGAGTCGCCTGGGAGAACGATCCCTCGTAGACGACGCTCCAGACGAGCACGACGTGCAGGACGACGACCAACGCGGTCGCACGGGCCAGGGAGCGGACCACGAGCTTGCGTCTCGCGAGGACCGCTCCGAGCGCGAGAAGCGCGAATCCGATGAACGCGAGGACGAAGGTCAGGGTCGTCATGCGAATCGCGCGGCCTCAATCGACGAGGCGATTGACGGTGTAAGCAGCGAGACGCGAACCGAGGTCGAGTCCGTTCTTCGAGCGAACGCCGCGGAAGCGGACGTCGTAGATGAATCCACCTTCGACCTTCTCGAGGCGTATCGCGGCACTCTTCCCGTTTTCTGAGATCTCGACGGCGAGGACCTTGACGGCTCGGACGTCGACCTTCGGCGAGCCGTAGGTCTTGTGGTACTTGTATCGATATCTCTGGACGGAGAGAGCCTCGCTCGCACGCAAGGTCTCCTCGTCGACCAGCAACGTGAATTCGAGCCGGAAGCCGTCCCGCAGGAGCCGCATCGAGAGGACGTCCATCGGCGTCTTGCCCGTCCACTGGACCCGTTGCAAGCCTTCGCCCGTGCCTCCCCAAAGCTTCGAGACCTGCGAAAGGTAGAGCTCGCCCTTCGGTGACCAAGCCGATTTCTGATGTCCGCGACGCAGCACACCCCCGTCGAGGAACGGGAAGCAAGCGCCTTGCTGAACCCCGTCGACCTCCTCGAGAACGACGCGGTGAACCCTCGCGTGGGACCAATCCGCGACGAAGAGCTGTCCGGTGAACGGGCCGAAGCGGCCTCGGGTCGTGTCGAAGATCGGGGCTGTGATCGATCCCGAAAGATCGTTGTGGGGGAAGAGCACTGCGGGCTTTTTGCGCATCGCGTCGAGCTTCGCGAGAGGGATCTCCTTCGGTGCGTCGGGGACCGAGCGATCCCAGACGAGGCTCGCCGGGTGTCCGTGGAAGGCCCCCTTCGTCACGTGATGGAGTGGGGACGTGCCGACCCAGTCTCCTTGATTGTCGACCGAGAAGAGCTCGCCTTCGGCGTCGAGGACGAGCCCGTTCGGTTGACGAAAGCCGCTCGCGATGGGCTCGAGCGTTCCGTCGGGAGAGACGCGGACGACCCAACCTCGCCAGGGAACGGGCGAGTGATGTCCGTAGATCTTCCCTTGGCGAGCCGGCGTCGTGGTCGGACCGCGGAAAGGTGGCCGCACGATTCCACCAGCGGAGGAGAGCCCGAGCGAAATGAACCAGCTGCCGCGTCCATCCGGAACAGGCCCAGCGATGAACTCGTGGTAGTTGCCGCCGAGTCCCCAGGCGTCGCAGACTGTCTCGTAGCTGTCGGCACTGCCGTCTCCGTCCGTGTCGGAGATTCGAGTGAGCTCGGGAAGCTGCGCGACGAGAATCTCGCCCGACTTCCTCGGCAGAATCCCGAGTGGCCAGTGGAGGCCCGAAGCGAAACGCGTCCACGTCTCGCTGCCGGCTTCGCGCTTCCAGATCGTCCCGAGACGAAGCGCCGCGTAGAGCGTGCCTTCGTCGTCGAACGCGATCGCGCTCACCTCGGGCGTGTGGTTCGGTGGCGTCTCGACGTTCTCGACGCGGTAGAACTCCGTGCCGAGCTGCGCTCGGGCTGTCGAGTTCACGACGACGAATGCCGCGACAAGAGCGTAAAGAGTCGTGCGATTCATCACGGTGCCACCTGAACTCGAATGTCGAAACGTACGTTTGTCCCCGCGGGAAGCGCGAGGACTCCGTCCTCGAAGTCGCCGATCGTCGAGGAGATCTTCGGCTGCTCGTTCTCCTTCGCTCCCTTCACCGCCAGGAACGCAGAGCCCTTCGGAACGCGGTCGACCCGAAAGCGCTGCTCGTATCCGATTCCATCTCGCAGCACGACGATGTGTTCGCGTACTCGCACACCATCGACGAGGTACGTGAGCTCGGGAGTGCCGTCGATCATGCGATAGCCGCGAAACCGCAATCCGGGTCCGTCGGGCTTCGTCTCGGAGCCGAGGCGCAAAGGAAAGCTCGAGCGACGCTCGAAGATCATCCCGAGGAGCTTCGGATGCTCCGCACGCTTTCCGAGAGTCTGGCGCAGGTCGAGGAAGCCGCCGTACCACGAGTAGACGACGTGACAGGTCGTCGCGTCGAAGCACAGCGAGACTTGGGGCGTCTTCGGTCGTGCGGGGAGCCCGATCGCGATCGCCGCGGGAGATGCGTTCGGCAGGAACAGGCGCTGCACGATGGCATCGTGGCCCGGAATCGGAAGGTGGTCGTCTCCGAGAACGCGGAAGGGCTCGCCCACTCCGTCGATCTTCGGCATCTTCTCGCGCAGCTCGAGGGCGCCCCAGAGCCTCCGCACGGCGAGATCGACATCGGCGTGCGGCTGATTGAGAAAGTACGCCGGCATCGAGGTGCCCGAGACGATACGACCGGGGTTCGCCATCCAGCGCCGAAACCAATCGTAGCGCAGGCGGTCGGTGAGCTCGTAGATCTGCGGGCCTTTCTCGTCGGCGATCGGTCGCCAGTCGCCGACGTCGTGGCAGGAAATGCAGGAGAGACCTCCGCGATCCGTGTCGGTGCCGAGCATGTGTACGCCGTGCTCGCGGTCAGCCTTCGTGATCGACGAGGGCGCGTCGAGATCCTTCGTTCCGAGGCCGTCGAGTCGCGCGAAACCCTCGACGAGTGGGGAGATGTGATCTTTCGAGAACTGTGGCATGCGAAGGCTGAGCGACTCGCGCACACGAGCTCCATCGACGAGCACCTCCCGTAGCCACTCGGTCTTGAGCTTGGCCCCGACCCCGTCGAGGGACGGGACGCGTTCGGCGAGGGATTCCTTCGGGCCCTGGCCTTCGTGCTCGTGACAGCTCGTGCAGCGAAGTTGAGCGACGCGTCGTCGAGCGTCGTTCAGGGGCTCTTGCAAGAGTTCACCATCGGAACGAATCGACTGGATCGCGACGCGCAGGTCCGCCCTCTGCTCTTTCGAGAGCGAGTACCGCGGCAGGCCAGCACGGGGCTCGACCGATAGACAGCCGTCGGTCGAATCGGAACGCAGCCTCTCGAACGGCTGGGCCGTGAGAAGGTTGTCGAGCTTCACCCCTTCGATCTCGTGGCAAGCGAGGCAGCCGCGATTCTCGACGACCCGAGCCCCGCGATCTGCATCACCGGCCGGAAGCGAGGCCTGGATCCCTTCGTGCGCAGGATGTCGCGATCGCGACAGGTAACTCGCAAGCTGTGAGGCTTCCTCCTTCGTGAGCGCCATCGAAGGCATCCGACCGGAACGATCGACTCTCGCGGGGTCGAGCAGGAACTCGGCGAGCTGCCTCTTCTTCCACTTCGATCCGATTCCCTCGAGCGAGATCGCAGGATCGCGATGACAGGCCACGCAACCGATCGACTCGTAGAGCTCCCTTCCACGGGTGATGGCGTGACGATCCACACCCGTGTCGATGGCTGCCGGGGCTCCTCCGAGGAACGCGAGAACGTCGGCGGCCTCTTGCGCGTCGAGGAGCTTCGGCATGCGTGTCGACGGGTCGACCAGGGCCGGATCGGCGAGCCAATGCGAGAGCCAATCGCGACGGAGGCGTTTCGATGGTCGCCGGAGCCGAGGCGCTCGTTGCGGAGCGATGTCGCCGTTCTTCGTCGGGTGACACGCCGTGCAGCCGTACTCCACGAGAAGTGCACGGCCCCGCTCGACCGCACCGGCTCTCGGAGCCGTGTCCGGGTCGTGGAAGAGTGCCGAGGCAGGTACCGACTCGAAAGGGAACGAGTCGGAGCTCCAGCGAAAACGAAGGGCGAACGCCGTGTTCTTCTTTCGCTCGGCGATCAACTCGAGCTCGTGCAGACCCGCGGAGAGCTGGACCGGCACATCTTCGATCTTCATCCCACCGATTTCGAGCGAACCGCCGTCGAATCGAAATCGGTATCGACCGGCTTCGAGAATCGAGATCTTCCCGCGCCAGCGCGCCGAAAAGACAGGTGCGACCGAGGCGTGGACCGACTCGTCGGGCGCGAGCGCGAGATCCGGACGCGGGACGATCCGCTCGAGGGAGACACGATCTTGCTGGACGTACCGCGCGACAAGTCCCGGCAAGGGGTCCTTGTCCTGCGCCTCGATCGGATTCGTGAGGCACAGGGAGATGAGCGCGAGCGCTCCCGCACGGACTTTCAGCAGACGTCTCGACGACACCGGATCAACAGCCGATCATTGCCCTAAGTGCTTGCGGACGAAGTCCTCGATGACGAGCTTCTTGATACCGACCTTCGTCGCCACCGCCTTCGTCTGGTCGACCGGCGTGCCGTAACGCCGGCCGAGGTAGAGCGACCAGAGACCCCAGACACGGTTGCCGTTCGAGCCGACGATCATCAGAGGCTTCGGCGCTTTAGTGACCGACTCGACGAACTTGTCGGCGAACTCCTTCTTCATCAACTCGGGGCCCACTGGGATGTGCTCGAAGTTCATGCCGAGGCCCTTGATCGCCGTGGCTTGGTCGAAGCCGAGCCCGCCGAGCTCACGATCCATGCGAACGAGGAGGACCGACTTGACGCCGTTCTCCTTGGCGAATTCGTAATCAGGCTGCGCGAGCTGTCCCGTGAGGAAGTAGTTCTTGCCGAGGCCGTAGCACGCGCCGCGCTGCGGGAAGTAGTCGGCCTCGACCGGCTGAAGGAGCGCCGCGGGCATCTTCTCCTTCTTCGTCGGGGCCTTTGCGCCATCGGAGCTCTTCTTTCCGCCGCCGCTCGCGAGGTGCTTGCGGGCGAAGTCCTCGATGACGAGCCTCTTGATGCCGACCTTCGTCGCCACCGCCTTCGTCTGGTCGACCGGTACGCCAAACTGCTGACCGAGGTAGAGCGACCAGAGCCCCCAGACGCGGTTGCCGTTCGAGCCGACGATCATCAGCGGCTTCTGCGCCTTCGCGACCGACTCGACGAACTTGTTCGCGAGCTCCGTCTTCATCAGCTCGGGACCGATCGGGATGTGCTCGAAGTTCATCCCGAGCGCTTGGATCGCCGCGGCCTGATCGAAGCCGAGCCCGCCGAGCTCACGCTCCATGCGAACGAGGATGACCGACTTGACGCCGTTCTCTTTCGCGAACTCGTAGTCGGGCTGCGCGAGCTGTCCCGTGAGGAAGTAGTCCTTTCCCAGACTGTAGCAGGCACCGCGCTGCGGAAAGTAGTCCGCTTCCTTCGGGTCGAGGAGGCCGGCGGGCAGCTTCTTCGCCTGGCTCTTGGGCGCGTCGTTCTTCGCGGGCTCCTCTTTGGCGGGCTCGTCTTTGGCGGGCTCGTCTTTGGCGACCGGACTCGCGCAAGCGACGGACGCGATGAGAACGAACAGCAGGACGGGGGAAAGTTTCGAGGTCACGGATTCGGTCTCCTGTTCGGGGACAGCGGAACATCATCGCGGCAAACCGAGGGAGTATATCGCCTCTCGAAAGTACGCGAAACCGCTTTTGGCTCTCAGCCAGCGCACTCCGCTCCGTAGGACGCGACAAACGCTCGATTTCTTCGATCGGAGGCGAAATTCCCCAGAACTTCCGCGCACTTCGGGGCGCGGCGGGAAGTTGATCACTCCGGCACGATCGCCGACAATGAGCGACGTCCGTTCCGGATCAGAAAAGGAGAGAGCCCTTGCCCTTCGTCCGCCGCGCGCTGCTCGCGATTCCGATCGCGTTGCTCTTCGCAGAAGTCTCTGCCGCTCCCGCTGACGGAAAGGCTGGTATCGAGTTCTTCGAGAACAAGATCCGACCGATCCTCGTCGACCACTGCGTGAAGTGCCACTCGTCGAAGAAGAAGAGCCCGAAGGCCGGACTCGTGCTCGACACGAAAGAGGGCTGGATGCGCGGTGGGGACTCCGGGGCTGCTATCGTTCCGGGCAAACCGGACAAGAGCCTCCTCATCGAGGTCGTGCGCTACCAGAACCCCGACCTCCAGATGCCGCCGAAGAAGAAGCTCAGCGACGCGCAGATCGCCGATCTCGTACGTTGGGTCGAGATCGGCGCTCCGGATCCCCGCTCGAAGCATGCTCGTGGCGACAAGCCGGCGAATCCTTCCGACGAGTTCGATCTCGAGAAGCGCCGACGCGAAGGCTGGTGCTGGCAGCCGATCGGCGATCCAGCGACGCCGAAAGTTCGCGAAGATGCGTGGGCGAAGGACGATATCGACCGGTTCATCCTCGCCCGTCTCGAAGCGAGAGGCTTGAGCCCGAGCTCCGACGCGGATCGACGCACCTTGATCCGTCGTCTTTCCTTCGACCTCACGGGGCTGCCGCCGACGCCGAAGGAGATCGACGCGTTTCTCGCCGACGAGTCTCCGAACGCTGTCGCGGATCTCGTCGATCGGCTCCTCGCTTCCCCGCACTTCGGCGAGCATTGGGGGCAGCACTGGCTCGACCTCGTACGCTTCGCCGAGACTCGGGGTCACGAGCAGGACTACGCGATCCCCGAAGCGTGGCGCTATCGTGACTACGTCGTCCGGTCGTTGAATGCGGACGTCCCGTACGACCAGTGGCTCGTCGAGCACGTTGCGGGCGATCTCGTCGACTCACCGCGACTCGATCCGGACAACGGCAACAATCAGTCGATTCAAGGGACCGGATTTTGGCACCTCGGCGAAGCGACGCACTCGCCCGTCGACATTCGCGGCGACGAGGCCGATCGTGTGCACAACCAGATCGATGTCTTCTCGAAGACCTTTCTCGGGTTGAGCCTCGGCTGTGCGCGTTGCCACGACCACAAGTTCGACCCGATCTCGCAGCGCGATTACTACGCGCTCTTCGGATACCTCCAGAGCTCGAGCTTTCAGCTCGCCGACGTTTCCGATCCGCGCAAGCAGGCGGCGGCGGCGAAGAAGATCGACGATCTCGAGGAGGCGACGGTCTCCGCGCTCGAGAAGAGCTTCGCCGACGCGAAACGTGCGCAGCTCGAGCGCTTTCCGGCGTACCTCGTCGCCGCGGTCTCGGCCCTCGAAGCCGGTCCGCTCGCGGCTGCCGACCGCGCGAAGGCCGAAGCGGCGGAGAAGAAGAAGGCGAATGCCGGAAAGCCGATTGAGGGGGAAATCGTCTTCGAGGACTTCGAGTCGAAGACGTACCGAGGATGGACGGCCGAGGGGACGGCTTTCGGTGATCGACCGAATACGCAGCGCACGCTCCCGCGCTACCAAGGGCGGGTGCGAGCGAAAGGCAAGCGTTTCGTCAACTCGCACGTCGTGCTCGAGGGCGGCAAGAAGAAGGCGAGCGACGCTCACACCGGGACCCTCACGTCGCGCGAATTCGAGATTCGGCACGCGTTCATCAACTTTCTCATCGGTGGTGGGTCGCACAAGGAGAAGACATGCCTCGAGCTGCTCGTCGACGGCAAGGTCGTGCGCACGCAGCCGGGGTTCAACTCGAACAAGATGCGTCCCGCTACCTTCGACGTCGCGGACCTCGTCGGCAAGAAGGCGCGTCTGCGCATCGCGGATCGCGTCACGGCCGGGTGGGGGAATGTCGGAGTCGATCACATCGTCTTCAGCTCGACGCCCGCTGTCGGCGAGGTAGCCAAGAAACCCGTCGAACCGAAGAGCGTGGAGGCGCCGGACGCGATGAGGGCGCGCTTCGAGGTCGTCGCGAAGGCACGAGGCCTCGACGCCGGCGTGCTCGAGCGCGTAGCCGGCGCGCTCCGGGATGCCGAGAACGATCTCGAAAGCCCGCTCTACGCTTTGGCTCGCATCGCGCTCTCGAAGGAAGGCAAGACCGAAGACGTTCTC